>JBJEOX010000142.1:0-2810 GCA_051880935.1 Ruminococcus sp. | reverse complement strand
GCTCAGCTTGCGGCTCTTGAAAAAATCAGAGTCGGTGTTTTGTGCAGCGAGGTTGATAAAGCGGCAAGAGATATTATAGATAATGCAGGCTACGGCAAATATTTCGGTCACTCAACGGGTCACGGCGTAGGACTTGACATTCACGAAGCTCCGAATGTTTCAACTAAAAGTGATTTTACGCTTGAAAAAGGTATGATTATAACCGATGAACCGGGTATTTATCTGCCTGAAAAATTCGGTGTCAGGATAGAAGATATGGTTTGTGTAACCGAAAAAGGCTGCAAAAACTTTGTTTCTTTGCCAAAAGAGCTTATAATTCTATAAAACACTTGCAATTTTATCGCTTTTTATGTATAATGTTAAATGTCATATTACGGCAATGCTTTTTTGGCGTATAAACTTAATTTTAGGAGGTATTACTAATGATATCAGCAGGTGATTTCAGAAACGGCGTTACATTTGAAATGGACGGACAGGTTGTTTCAATCATTGAGTTCCAGCATGTAAAGCCCGGTAAAGGTGCTGCGTTCGTTAGAACAAAAATCAGAAATGTTATTACAGGTGCGGTTGTAGAAAAAACTTTCAACCCCAACGATAAATATCCGACTGCGTTTATCGACAGAAAGGATATGGAATACAGCTATTCCGACGGTGACCTTTACTACTTTATGGATACCGAAACATGGGAGCAGATTCCGATTAACAAGAGCGTTCTCGGCGACAACTTCAAGTTTGTTAAAGAGAATATGGTATGCAAAGTTCTTTCTTACAAAGGAAACGTTTTCGGCGTAGAGCCGCCTAACTTTGTTGAGCTTCAGGTTACAAAGACTGACCCCGGCTTCAAGGGCGACACTGCTACAAACGCTACAAAGCCTGCTACTCTTGAAACAGGTGCTGAAATCAAGGTTCCTCTCTTTATTGACGAGGGCGAGGTTATTCAGATCGACACAAGAACAGGCGAATATATGGGCAGAGCATAATCTCTGCGGGAGTTTATTATGAATTTAACTGAGAAAATTTCTTACATCAAAGGACTTGCCGAAGGTCTTAGCCTTGACGAGTCAAAGCCCGAGGTAAAGGTAATTAACGCAATTGTTGACCTTCTCGACGATATGGCTTATTCTGTAAGCGATATCGAGGAGCTTTACGACGATTTAAGCGCACAGGTTGACGAAATCGATCAGGATCTCGCTGACGTTGAATCTGACATTTATGACGATGAAGAAGATGAAGATGATGATGACTGCGACTGCTGTGATTTTGATGATGAAGACAATCCTTTTTATGAAGTAACCTGCGGTGCTTGCGGACAGAAGCTCAATGTTTCTGAAGATGTTCTCCTTGAGGGCGAAATTGAGTGCCCGAACTGCGGCGAACTTCTTGAGTTTGATTTTTCAGACTTATTCGACGAGGACGGCTGTTGTTCAGAAGAAAGCTGTACCTGCGGCTGCTGCGATGATGAAGACGTTGAATAATTAAATCACAAATTTACACCTCTCGTATAGAATGTACGAGGGGTGTTTTTTTGCTCTACAACAGACATCGCAAAAGAAAATTCAAAATTTTGAGGCGAATATTGCTATCGATTTTTTTAATTATTTTATCCCTCATTGTATTCTGTGAGGTTCATCTTTCTGATTTCAGACCTGAATATATCAGAATACAGGCTGAAATTCTTTCTGTAAATTCCGTATGTGATGCGGCAAACTCAACGCTTGAAAAACTCGGCTACAGCTATGACGATATTGCAAAAATCAAGTATTCCAAAGACGGCAAGGTACAGTCAATAGAAACCGACTCAATAAAAATCAATAAAATCAAGTCTGAAATCACGAAATCAGTACAAGATGAAATTGCAAAGGTGTACGATAATGAAATAGATATACCTATAGGCGCATTTACAAATATAACAGTGCTTTCTAACTGGGGACCGTCGATTACGCTGAGCTTTAACCTTACAGGCAGTTTTTCATCTGAAATAGTAAGCACCTTTGAGCAGGCAGGGATTAACCAGACCGTTCACCATATCAGGCTTATGCTGACTTCAAAAATTATGACAACCTCGCTTGACTATTCGGGAAATATCACCTTTACAACAGATTTTGAAATAGCACAGTCTGTAATAGTAGGTGGAATCCCGTCATCATACGGAAACCTTTACAGAACATATTAATTTCTGACCTGCAATATTAATTTGAAAACCCTGTGAAAAATATTGAAAAACAATATATTTTGTGGTATACTGAAACAGTTAATACAATGGGTAAGGAGGGCATTTATTTGGCTGATATTATAAATCCGGCTGATAAACTGTCTGAAAAGCAATCTGAGTATATGAAACTGATTGCTGAGATTATGGAAATTAGAAAAAGAGGCGAAAAACCGCTCGCTTTTGTAAGAACATACGGCTGTCAGCAGAACGTTGCCGACAGCGAAAAAATAAAAGGTATGCTTGCACAGTCGGGATTTGATTTTGTTGACGCTCCCGATGACGCTGATTTTATTCTGTTTAACACCTGCGCAGTCAGAGAACACGCAGAGGACAGAGTATTCGGAAATGTAGGTGCACTCAAAAACCTGAAAAGAAAGCATCCGCAGATTTTAATTGCTCTTTGCGGCTGTATGATGGAGCAGGAGCATATTGCAAACAGAATATACAACAGCTTCCCGTTTGTCGGGCTGGTGTTCGGCACTCACTCACTGCATCATTTTCCTGAGCTTATGTATAATTCACTTGTCAACGGAAAGCGTATTATAGAACGTGGAAACGATGACAAGTTACACGGTGGCAAAGGTGGACGTGCACATTC
>JBJEOX010000141.1:0-2812 GCA_051880935.1 Ruminococcus sp. | reverse complement strand
CTGCCGGTCTTGTTACACGACTTACAACCGATGTTACAAATATTCAGAATGCCTACCAGATGATACTCAGAATGTGCTTCAGAGCACCTTTCAGTCTGATTATTGCTATGACAATGACATTTGTTATCAACGCAAAACTCGCATGTATTTATCTCATTGCAATTGTCTTTCTCGCAATTATACTTGGATTCCTGCTTAAATTCACCTATAAGTATTTCAGTCAGGTATTCGAAAAGTACGATGAACTGAACGCAAGCATACAAGAAAACGTGTCGGCAATCAGAGTTGTAAAAGCCTTTGTGAGAGAGGACCACGAAGTAAAGAAATTCAACAGAGCCGCAAACAGCCTTTACAAGCTTTTTGTTAAGGCTGAAAATGCAATGGTTTCTGTTTCTCCTCTTATGATGCTCACTGTTTATGCTTGTATCATATCAATCAGCTGGTTTGGCGCAAATATGATTGTAGGCAGTGAGCTTACAACAGGCGAGCTTACAAGTATGCTTACATACTGTATGAACATTCTTATGAGCCTGCTTATGGTTGCAATGGTTTTTGTTATGATTACAATGAGCCTTGCAAGCGCAAGACGAATTTCTGAGGTTCTTAACGAAGAATCAACGCTTAAAAACCCCGAAAATCCCGATTACAATGTCGAAAACGGCAGTATTGATTTTGAAAACGTATCATTCAGCTACAATACTTCAAGCGAAAAACCGATACTTAACAACATAAACGTTTCAATCAAGTCGGGAGAAACAATAGGAATTATCGGCGGAACGGGCAGTTCAAAGACAAGCCTTGTAAACCTTATCGGCAGACTGTATGACGTTACGGACGGCGTTGTTAAGGTCGGCGGAAAAGACGTTCGTTCCTACGACCTTGAAACACTGCGTGATGAAGTTTCGGTTGTGTTACAATCAAATGTTCTGTTCAGCGGAACTATTCTTGACAATCTGCGCTGGGGCAACGAAAATGCAACCGAGGAAGAATGTATCAACGCCTGCAAGCTTGCGTGCGCTGACGACTTCATTCAGTCCTTCCCGGACAAGTACAACACCTATATTGAACAAGGCGGTACTAACGTTTCGGGCGGACAGAAGCAACGACTCTGTATTGCAAGAGCGTTGCTTAAAAAGCCTAAAATTCTTATTCTTGACGACTCGACAAGTGCCGTTGACACTGCAACCGACGCAAAAATCAGAAAGGCTTTCCGTGACGAAATTCCCGACACAACGAAAATTATTATTTCTCAGAGAATTTCAAGCGTTCAAAATGCCGATAGAATCATTGTTATGGACGACGGTGAGATAAGCGCAATCGGAAAACACGACAAGCTTGTAAATTCAAGTCCGATTTACAGCGAAATCTACTCCGCACAGACAGACGGAAGCGGCGACTTTGACAAGAAAGGAGAGTTGTAATATGAGAGGTCCAAAACCACCCGTTGAAAAACACAATGTATCGCAAGACGCTCAGATTAAAAATCCGATGAAAACATTGAAAAGACTGCTCGGAATAATTATGAAAAAGTACAAATTTCATATGATTTTTGTATTCATATTCATTCTGCTGAGTGTTTTTGCTAATGTTCAGGGAACGCTGTTTATTCAAAAGCTTATTGACGATTACATCAATCCTATGATAGGTCAGCCGAATCCTGACTTTACTCCCCTGCTTATGGCTATTGCAAGAGTTGCAATTTTCTATTTGCTCGGTGCTGCGGCATCATATGCATATTCAAAGATTATGATATATGTTGCACAGGGAACAATGCGTGATATACGATGCAATATTTTCTCGCATATGGAAAGTCTGCCGATTAAGTATTTTGACACGCACAAGCACGGCGATATTATGAGCGTATACACAAACGACGTTGATACACTGCGCCAGATGATAAGTCAGAGCCTTGTGCAGATTTTTTCAAGCGTGATTACTATTGTATCTGTACTTGCGAGTATGATTGTTCTGAGTATTCCTCTTACTCTGCTTACGCTGTTTATGATATTTGTAATGCTGTTTGTCGTGAAGAATCTTGCAGGCAAGAGCGGAAAATACTTCCTTGCTCAGCAGACCGACCTCGGTAACGAAAACGGCTATATCGAAGAAATTATGAATGGTCAGAAGGTTGTAAAGGTATTCAATCACGAGAAAAAGAGCATTGAAGAGTTCAGACAGCTTAACGACAAGCTGTTTGACAGTGCATATAATGCAAACAAGTTTGCAAACATTATTATGCCGATTAACGCACAGATAAGCAATATCAGCTATGTTCTCTGCGCTATTCTCGGAGGTGTGCTTGCTCTGACCGGCTTTGGCGGATTTACACTCGGAAAGCTCGTAAGTTTCCTGACGTTCAACAAAAATTTCAGTCAGCCTATCAATCAGGTAACACAGCAGATAAACAGCATTATTATGGCTCTTGCAGGTGCAGAGCGTATATTCAGTCTTCTTGACGAAAAGAGTGAAGAGGATAACGGCTATGTTACGCTTGTAAATGCAAAGAAAGAAAACGGCAAGCTCACCGAAACCGAAGAGCATACAGGTCTATGGGCATGGAAACACGTTCATCAGGAAACAGGAGAAGTTGAATACAAGGAGCTTAAGGGCGCGCTTGTTATGGACGACGTTGATTTTGGCTATAACGACGACAAAATAGTACTCCACAACATTGATATTACTGCCGCACCGGGTGAGAAAATCGCATTTGTCGGCTCTACGGGTGCCGGAAAAACTACAATCACTAACCTGATTAACCGCTTCTATGATATTCAGGACGGCAAAATCAGATATGACGGAATCAATATCAACA
>JBJEOX010000140.1:0-15338 GCA_051880935.1 Ruminococcus sp. | reverse complement strand
ATCCGCCGGGACAAGCCATACCCTCAAGCAGATAGCCGTTGTACTTTCCTGCCTTTGCCATTCTCAAAAGCTTTGCACACTCGTCAAGTCCCTGTGCGTTGGCAACCTTTACCTCACGCTCGGGGTCGAGCTTTGAAATTGCGTTAACAACAGCCTTTGCAACGCCGCCGCTTACTGCAAAGCCTCTGCCGTCGGCGCTTGCGAAGGAAAACTTTTCTTCGTCCTCGGGAAGAGATGCAAAATCAACCTCTTTAGCCGAGAACATACCTGCAACCTCCTCAAAGGTGAGTACAAAGTCGATGTCGCTTCGAATACTTCTGCGGCTTGCTTCAAGCTTTTTAGCGGCGCACGGTCCGATAAACACTACCTTACTGCCGGGATACTGACGCTTTGTCAGTCTGCCCGTAAGCACCATAGGAGTGAGTGCCATTGAAATATTTGATGCGATTGTCGGGAAGTTCTTTTTAGCCATCATACTCCACGCAGGACAACACGAAGTAGCCATAAACGGCTGTTTTGCGGGAACTTCCTCCATAAAATCCTTTGCCTCTTCAACTGTGCAAAGGTCTGCGCCGACTGCAACCTCGACAACGTCTGCAAAGCCGAGAGCCTTGAAAGCGTTGCGGATTTTGCTTGACGGAAGTCCGGCAAACTGACCTGCAACAGCAGGAGCAACAGCCGCATAAACGGGAGTATCGCTCTGGATAGCCTTGATAGTCTGGAAAATCTGGCTTTTGTCAACAATTGCGCTGAAAGGACAGCTTACAAGGCACATACCGCAGGAAACGCACTTATCGTAGTCAATTTCTGCTCTGCCGTGCTCGTCGCTGTGGATAGCCTTCATTCCGCAGGCGGCGGCACAGGGACGTTCCTGCTTGATGATAGCGTTATACGGGCAGGCGCTTTTGCACTTACCGCACTTGATACATTTTTCGTCGTCAATTACCGACTTTCCGTGCTGAATAGAAATTGCGCCCTTGGGGCAAACCTCGGTGCAGGGGTGTTCAAGACAACCCTGACAGCCGTCGCTGACAAATACACGCTTTTCGGGGCAGCTGTGGCAGGCAAATTTTATGATATTGATGAGCGGAGGAGCGTAGAACTTTTCGTCAACCATACTTTCCTCAACGCCTGTTGAAATAGGAGCCTGCTCGTGAACAGGAAGCAGAGGAAGTCCCATTGCAAGGCGGAGTCTTTCGCCTACGATTGCTCTTTCAAGAAAGATGCTCTCACGATATGTAGAAATCTCACCGGGGATAATCTTGTAGGGCAGTGTTTCAAACTTTGAATAGTCGCCGCCCTCATACGCAAAGCGAGCAACTTCGGTGAATATCTGGTGGCGGATTTTTGTTTTTGACGAATAAAGTCCTCTCATCGTACTCATCCTTTCGCTGTGTTTTACCATTGTGGATTTTTTAACAATCTTGTACATATATGATTATACAACAGCTTTTTGTCAAATTCAACAGATATTTTGCCGCCGTTTTAAAATTAACACCTTATTCTAAATCTATTGTGACAAGCCGCTATATTTGTTGTCTTTTCACAAATATAAATGGCTGAAATCAGCGGTTGTGACAATAAAAGTAAAGTAAAAATAATACAGCTACCGATTTTTGTTAACCAAACTAAATCTTAAGTGTCTTTTCAATGAGATGAATTGTTGTGTTAAAATTTGAGTGTGCCGCCAAAACAAAAGCTGCGTTGGCAACCAAAAATATAATAATCGGAACAAATATTTTTGTCATATCAAAAATTGCAAAGCATATCGTAAGCAACAGAATTACAAAATTAAAAAGCAAAATAAAAATCAGAGTTTCGTGAGATAATCTAAGCTTTGCAACTATTTCGGCGTTGCCGTCATTTGTATCCCGAAAATTGCCCTCTGCAACCGTTCTGAAAACCTCTCTCGGACCGCTTAAAGCAATTTTAATCTTAAACCCGTTATCGGTAATTGTTCCGATAAAATCGTAATTCTTTTTGTCGCCGCAATACGGATATGTGTTTTCTTTTAAAAGCTGTCTGGCGAAATGTGATGATGATTTAAAATTTAAAACCAACATTTTACTGTAGAGCATAATTATCTCTCCTCAAGAAAGGCAATTAATATTTCACACTCGTTTTTATTTATCATAATTTGATTTTAGCATACGCATATATTGCCGTCAAGATTTATACTAATTCATAATAGAAATTAGACCGCAAAGATTGTCTGCTTTTTATTAGGTATTAGTATTATAATGATTGCTTGAATTTAAAAGAATATATGTTGACTTTTGCAGTAAATTGTTCTATTATATACTTGAAATGTAATATTCATAATAACACAATAAGGAGTGATTTTGTGAAATGTCCCAACTGCGGTTATAACTGCGATGACAAATACTGCGCAATGTGCGGCACAAAAATGCCCGAACAGGTTGCGAATACAAATCCGAATCCGTATGAAAGCGCACCCGTAAACAATAATTTTCAGCCTGACAGCTTTAATCAGCCGAATAACGCTGACTTTAACTCAGGCTTTGGCAATACTAATTCATACAATCAGCCCCAAGCACCTGTGAACAATACAAATGCGTATCAGAATAATTTTCAAAGCGGTGCTCCGAATATGCCGCAGGGCGGAATGCCTGTTCCTCCTGCATATCCTGCGCCCCCTCAGTACAGCAACGCACCGAAAAAGAAAAGCAAAGCTCTGCCGATTGTCCTTACTTGTCTTATCGCCGCTGTCATTGTTGCAGGCGCTGTTATAAGCGTTTATTCAGCCTGCACGTATAACAAGTCAATCATCACAGATTTGTTCGGGGATGATTCGGATAATTACGATGACTACTACATTGACGATGAATACTATCCCGATACAGAATATATAATTACAGAAGACGTTGAAACTCACAAAATCGGCGAAACCAAGGAGCTTTCCGACTGCAAGATTACCCTTACGAAGTTTGAAAGGGACAAGTCGGCAGAAGAAAGCAAAACCGGCAACAGCCGTACAAAATTTGTCTTTGAGGTTGAAAACACAACTGTTGAATATATCACGCTTACCTGTATATATTGCGACGCAACGGATGCTGATGGTAACACCTCGCTCTCCTGGCTGTCGAACAATCTTCAAAACGACGATATCTATTCCGACTATATTGTCCTTGAACCGAACGAAAAGAAAGAGCTTATCTTTGAATATTCCGTACCTAATGACACTGAAAAAATCCGGCTTGATTTAAGCTTTAACAGTGACGGAGATAAATACGAATACAGCGGAACTTTTGTAGCTGAATAAAGCCGAGTGCCTCGGCACACAAATTTTATAATTGTAGCGGCGAACTTTGTTCGCCATAATGTATAAATTGTTTCACAATTTATACATAGGGACGTCAGGGATGCCGTCCCCTACGGCTATACAGGAAACGTTTGTATTAATCCGTAGGGAACGACACAGGGGTCGTTCCCTACAATTTTTCGTAAGCATTTAATTCCGAATTCCTAATTAAAAATAAAGACCGCAGAGTGCTCTGATTAACGCACCCTGCGGTTTTTATTTGCGGATATTATTCCGAAAAATTGATTTCTATAGTCAGATGCAGAGGAAATTCAAGGTTTATCCTCTCTGTTACAATCTTTTTCTGCTCCTGCGAAAGCGTATCGTTTATGTTGACCGTCAGCTTATAATCTGTCGGTTGCTCAGTAAACGAAAAGTCCGTCAGGCCACAGCTTCTTAAAATATCGGAAAAAGCGTCGGGAGTACATTTTCCGCCCATATTCTGCTCCTGCAATTCAAGCATTTCTCTTCGTTTTTCGGCTGAATACTCCGTTTTCTCTTTACCGAGGAATTTTTCTCTGCGCACAATGCCGTAATTCTCTGCCGTTTCGATAAAATACTCCTTTGTCATAGCGTCGAGATTTTCAAAAAGGCTGTCAAGTCCTTCGGCACAGGCAGTAAGCTCCTTAGAAATATTTGAGCTTTCATCAATGCTGTAAATTCCGACTGAATTCAGCTTTTCTTTCATTGAATCGTAGCTGCTCATCATACCACCGTAATTTCCGCAGTTCCCGGTTTAAATCGTTGCGAAGCTGAAAGCGTTCGATTCTGCATATCTGCATCATATTCGTAATTTTCAACGCAGTCGGTTTCCATTAACGCCTTGCCCAATGCCGAAAGATAGAATTTGCCGCCTATCGGAATTGAGTTGACATATTTTTCAAAGGCTGTTTTACAGGTCTGTATAACTTCGGACTCCGAATAGCCGTTTCTGGCTGTAATTTTAACTATAATGTCATAGCTTACCGAAATTGCGTTATACACCTTGACGTTAACATTAAGCTCACGTTCCTTGTTAACAATTTCCTGAAGCTTTGCAATTGCACTGCTGTCAGCGTCGCCGTCGCTTGCACAAACGTAAAGATTCACGGTTCCGGGACCTCTGACCATTCCGACCGCCGACGCTTTTGCAATACCCTCAACGGCTAAAGCGAGCTTTTGATAATATGCCCTGTTTGTTCCGTTCGGCTGATTTACAAATGTACTTCTTATGCGTTCACGCAGCTCGCTGTCGGTTTCTTCGTCCTCACCGCCCGTAAAAGCAACAGGATTTCTGACTTTTTCAATTTCTGTCGGAACGCTCACTCCTACAGTAGCCTTATCCTTTTTGACATTTCCTGACCGTCCTGCATTTACCGCCTCGGCGTAAACGCTTACAAGCGTATTTCCTGCGGAGATTTCTTCCTCCTCGGTTGTGCAGAATCTAATCGGCGAGCTGTCGTCGGTAGCCACAACCGTTCCGAGCGGAATGATAATATTGTGGTCAACAGGCTGTGAAATACTGAAAATTATCTCACCCTGCGCCTTTACCGCCTTTTTGCGTTCAAGTCCACGCTGTTTTGCAATGTAGTCAAGGTATTCACCGCTTGCCGTGTCGGCAAACATCTGATTTTTAAGCCACTCAAAATTAACCTGAGCGTTGTAGATTTCACCTGCGAGCACCTTGAGCCTGATTGCAACGTCGCTTTTTTCGTCAATCTCAGTTTCGCTCTCCTGCTCGTATCTGCTTTTCATTCTCTGATAAATTTCGCTATATGTTTCCGTATAAATGCACCTCCGTATCTCGGCTTTCGCCGCCTATTGTAACCGTAAGCCTGATTGTGTCGCCGTACTCCAGCACTTCGGCTTTTGTATCTTCAAACTGCGCCAGAGCCTCATTGATTATAAGCTCTGCGTTTTCCTTTGCAAGGCCGCTTTCTGCGTCAATGTTTCTTATGTCCGAGCCTGTTTGTCTGTCGTAAATAAAATTCCCGAGCTTTGCGCCGATACAGATTTGAGCACGCTGAAAAAGTGCGTCCTTATCGGAAATCATTTCATATCTGCCCGTGCTGTCAACAACAGCGTCACCGTCTTTGATTTTTACGTCCGTCATACTGCAAGCTCCTGTCCGTTTATAAGCACCCTGCCGTCGTTTTTGAGGACAATCGACGCTCCGCCCTTTGAGTAGAGCATAAGCTCGCCCTCCTGAAGTTGTGAGCTGTTTGCAATCACTCCGAGTCCCACTTCACCGTCGTCAAGCGGAAGTACAACAGCACGTTCGCCCGTAGGCGGAACGCTTATAATTCCGTAGGGAAAGCAGGATTTGAGCCTTTTGTGCTCACCTGAGGAAAAAACAGCAGTGCCGTCCTTGTCATTTTTGTTTACGTTTCCCTTAACCGCACTCGGCGAAGTAAGGGAATTTTTTGTTATGTAGTTCATCAGCCACATCAGAATCTCTCCTTTCCAAGTGTAACCGTAGTTTTTTCACCGTCGTTTCCGACTGAATATCTTATTTTTCTGACGGTCAGGTTTTCAATTCTGCCGAACATTTCATCATCCAGAACAGCACTTCTGCCTATGCTTTCAATCAGACAGCCTACGCATTCAAGTGCAATAGAGTAGCTGTCGCTGTTGCTTTTTCTGATAATATTGTCGGCAGTCTGAATGGTGGTCTTGTCCGCAGTTGCATTGACGTACCGCACACGCTCAATGCTTTTACATTCGGGATTTTCATTTTTTATGCTTCCGCCGTAGGTGCCCGACTCGGTAAGTTTGAGCTTTACCTCCGAAATCAGCTTAAACCGCCTTTTGCTCTCCCTTATTGCGGTGTACTCAATACCGTCTTTGCCGAAAAATACCGGTTCACCGCTTTCAAAGCCTTTAAAATAAGCCTTGCCCTCACCCGTAATTCTCGGCTCTGTACCGTAGCGGTTAATGCAGAAATTTCTGAAAACCTGCCAGTGAGTCATACCCTTGTCGATTTTAAGAGTACCGAAAAACGGAATATCGTCTGCATCATATTCCGTCAGCCCGAACGGCTTTAAATGCCTGCCGAAAATAAAATCTGCCGAGGGGTTAATGTACGTAAGGGGCTCTGCCTCGTTGTCAAGCAGAAAAGCTGACGGACTTCTCGCCGTAATTTTCGTAATTGCTCCGTCAGTGCTTTTTATGCCGATAATTTCGTCAATCTGACCTTTAAAAACCGTTTTTTCATCAAGAAACGCCGTAATATAATCTGCATTTTCGCTTATTTTTTCATCATACGGAATCGTAATTGTCAAATCGTCGGCAGGCACCTCAACGTCTGCGTTGAGAATAACCGTCAGCACATTGTCAAGGTACTTTTCCGTTTTGTCAGAATATGTAATCAAAAATTTCAGCAAAGCCTTATCACCCTTCCGCCAAGTGCAATATCGGGACGTTTTACACCTGAATTAAGCCTTACAAGCGTATCAATCGGCACTCCGAATTTATAGGAAATATCCCACAGACATTCTCCCTCTTCGGCTGTATAGTCCTGTGCTTTATCCTGCTGTTTTTCCTCCATAACCTCCCTGAACACAAAGCTGTATTCGAGCACGTCGGGCTTTGGCTCGCCCTTGATTTTAAGGCTTTCAAACACCGCATAAACGGGAGTAATTTTCGGTATTGCAAGCACACCTTGTCCGCCCTGCCTGAAAAGCGAAAGAAGCCTGTCAAACTGTTCAAGACAGTCGTTTCCGTACAACTCCCCCGTTCCGCTGATTATCATATTTTTTCTGCCCATATTCTGTATGTACGAGGTACCGTTCGGCGAGTTAAGCTCCTTTACGCTTTTGTCACATTCAAAGACAATCTCCTTCGGGTTGTGGTGCCACTGCACTCCCTTGAATCTCATCGGTACAAGCTTCATCTAAGCCTTGCCTCCTCTTCCTCAACAAGCCTTGTGCTGTATCTTCTGCTCTCCTGTTCAAGCAGTTCGCTCATATTTTCAACATCAACGCCCTGCGTGTATTTTTCGGCAGTGCTAAGCAAAGCCTGATTAATTTCCGTCATATTTCTCTCCTCTCACGTGCAGTAATTTTCACCGTATATTCAACAGCGTTCTTTGCGCTTATATTTGCAGTAACGCCTGTTACAAAACATTCTGTATAGGTGACAATCTTTTTAGTGTTGAAGATTTCAAGGCAGTCAAAGCTCTGTCCCTGCAAAAAGTCAAGCTTGCCTGCGTTATTCATCACAAGCTCAATATTGTATCTTCTGCCCATCATTCTTTTAACGGGAACGTCGGTAAGAAACTGTGAAATATCGTAAAAGATATTTTCAATACTGCACGTTGCCTTTTTAACTCCGCCGACAATTTTTCCGTTGAGCCTGATTGTAATATCGTCGCCCTTTTCAAATGCAAAATCAGCCACGCTATCCCTCCTCGCAAAGGCAGAATTCAATTTCAAAATGCACAGTGCGGTAAATTGCGTTCATATCTGCGTCAAATGCAATCGGAGAAGCGTCCGACTCAACAATAATCTTCTGACTGTCAGCCTTTTTAAGACCCGTAAGCAGTTCGCTTACAATTTCCGACAAACCGCTGCCGTTCTCCGTTGCAGGAGCGTACACCCTGATTTCAACCTTAGCAGCATAGCTGTCGCCCTTGATTGTTGAAGAAAGATAGCCGCCGATATAGCTTTTTGAAAGCGAGGTATCCGTAACCGACACAACGGCGAGCAGACCGCTTACGGGATTTTCAACATTGTGCGAGCCGTACTCTCTTACAAACCTCACCGATTTTAATTCTTCGTTAAGTTTCAGAGCGGCAATAATTCGGTCAACCTGTTTCTCAATCTGATTCATAATCATCCTCCAATGCTGTGCCGTAAGGCAGTAAAATTGCCCAGACATAAACAGGGCGGTCATCTACATAATATGTTTCGCATCTCTTAACAATATATTTCTGATAGTGCATTTCTATTACGGTTGCATTTTCCGTAAGCTCGTGTTCGGGCGAGCCGATGTAAAGGTATTTTTCACTTCTCTTAAATCCCAGATAATGATACTGACCTCCGACATACACCTTGTTTTTGTAGCGCAGAGGCTCAATAAACGCCTTTGTCTTTACTTTCTTTTCACCCGTTACAATCGAAACTTTGCAGCCGTATCTCTTTATTGTTTCTCCGACAGCCGTAATTATACTCATCAGACCACCCTGCCGAACAAAAAGTCTTTTGTATCAATAAGCTCGCTGTATTTTTCCGAGTATTCCTTCCACAGCCTTTCGCCCTTGCTTGCTCCGCTTTTGGGCGACGTGATTTGCACGTCGCCCGCAGTAAACGAGGTTATGTTCTCATCATTGCACAGGCTGTAGAGCTTAAGCGCATAAACGGCACTCAGCATTTCAAGCTTTCCTGTTTCGCTCTCGTCGGGATTTTCCTTAACCGTAATCGACTTTATATAATCGCACGCATCATCAATAAGCGTTTTCCACTTGTAGATTTCGCTGTTGTCAAGTCCCGAAAGCAGGGCAAAACGTGAAGTAACATTTGCAATGTTCAAACAATCACCTCACTTAACAGGAAAGAGCCTTTGCCGATTCGGTAAAGATTTTTGAAAAGCCTGCCGTACAGGTGATAGCCGCACGCTCAAGCTGACGGTCAATGAGCTTGTCGTAGTCGGTCATAACGCCGCCTGCCTGCACCATTTCAAGAGCGCAATTCTTGTCAAGACCGATGATTTTGCCGTCAGTCATTTCGGGAGCGTGAAGAAGTGTTGCACCGAGCGGCGTAATCATCTTGCCCGTACCCTGAAAGTCAAGTCCTGCGTTTGAGTCCTGCATCTGAGGAAGTGCAAGAATTTTCTGCATTTCCGCAGTCGGCGCAAGGATTGTGTTAAGCTCATAGGGAGTGAGTGACGACCAGAGCTTTAAAATGTCGCTGTACGCAATACTTCCGCTTGTGCCTGCGCTGATAACCTCAGCCGCATTTGAATTGCCGTCGCCGTTCAAGAGAACGTCGATTGCATCCTTGAGCTGTGCTCTTGCAATATATGCGCCAATCTGGTTAAGTGTTACCGTAAAGAGGTCAAGGCGCTGGAATCTTAACGCCTCGTAGGACGCAACAAGCATTCTTCCTCTCTTGTGAAGCTTAACAAGGTTTTCCCTTGTCTTTACAACAGTCTGCGGAATCGTTGCACCCTCGCCGACAATCTTAAGGGTTTTGTCGTCCTCTGTCGGGGCAGACACAATACTGCGGTAATCCATACCATCGATGTCCGTAACCGTTGCGACAAGGTTAGGGAGAATGTCGGCACGCTCCATACCCTGTCTTACTGCTCTGCTCACGTATTCGGGGAAAAGAGCCGCTGAGTTTGAAGTCTGGAAGAACTTTTCAACGCAATCGCTGCCGCTGCCGCTCACCTTGATGTCAAAACGCTTTAACTGACGAGAAAATGCGTCAAGTCCCTCAAGTGAAGTGCCCTCGTAGTTTTCCGACGGGTCAAGCTTTTCAAGCACGTCGGTAAGACTGCCCTTGCCCTGATACATACCTTTTTCAATTGTAATATTTTCAAAATTTGCCATTATATTTTCCTCCTTTAAAGAATAATTCCTGCTTCGGTTGTTGTTGAATCAACTACAAGCAACGCTCTTCCGCTGTCGCTTGCGGCTATCTTGCCGCTTGCGCCTGCCGCTACCTTTGTATAGCCGAGCGCAAGCTTTGCAGATGTCTTTACTCTTGTATAGCCCGAAAGCTGAACGGTTGCGTAGCCGTCACGAACTCCCAAGCAGATTCCGCAGAACAAGTCGCCCGATGCGCATTTTGCCACAGTACCGTCTGCGCTGATTTTTACAGGCACGCCTGCTTCGGTAAGCGCACTGTCTGCAATAAAGGTTGCCACGTTTTCGCCGTAGCCGTTAAAATTTACATTCATATTATTTACCTCCGTTAAATTCTGAACTGACCGTTTGAAACGGTGTTGTTTTTATTTTTTTCGCTGTAAAGCTGCGGAACAGCAGTCAGCATTTCGTTTTTCTTTTTCTCAAAGGCTGTCTTGAACTCCTTGAGCTGTGCAACTGTCATTGTCTTTGCAACGCACTCCATTGTTTCTCTTGAAATCTCGGGCTGAACGGCTGCCGACAATCTCAGCACATCGCTTGTAAGGCTGTCACGGTAAAAAACTCCGTCCTTAGCCGACTGCTTAAGCGTGTCGATGTAGGACAAAAGCTTTCTGCTTTCCTCCCCCGACAGGTCCGCACTGCCTGTTTCAAGCTTTTTTAAAATACTTTCCATATCTATTTTTTCTCCTTTTTTATAAGCCGACTTTGTAACTCCTGCCGCCTTCTGCGACGGCACGGCTACAAAGCTCCATTCGTAGGCGTCGTACGGGTTGATAAGCTCGCCGCAGCATATTTTTGAGCCGTAAGTTTCTCCCTTTCTGTGAGGGCAGGTGTTAAGTTTTTCTCCGCAAATGCTGCACAAAACCTCCTCAACCGCACACCCTACGCTGACCTCCTTTATAATTCCGCTGTCAAGCGCAAGAATAATGTCGCTGTTTTTTTCGCTGACGGGCAGATACGCCCTTGCTTTCAGCCTGAAATAATCATCTCCCGTTGATGTTTTTCTGCCGTCAACGGCTTCAACGGCGCAGGCAAAAATTCTTGCCGTCTGATTTTTCGCCGTAGGATTGTGGTCAAAAATTCCCGTCTTGCCGACAAAGAGCTTTTCAAGCGCAAACAGCGACTCAACAGTAAAGCGTTCGCCGTCACGGTCAATGTCGTTGTCGCAGAGCACGACGGAAAACACATAGACCTCGTCCTTTGAAAGCTGCCTGCGTGTATACCTGTTAATCAGCGCAAGCTCCTCGTCGGTAACGGCAATCGGCTCGCTGTCCTGAACAGAACCGATGACAGCCTCCTTTTTAAGTCCTTTTTTACTCATCAATTACCTCCGTTTCGTTACTCATTTCAATCTGCCTTGCACGTGCATTGTTGTACCTTGCCTGCGAAAGCTCGAGAGTGTCCTGAAGATTGATGTCATCCCACTCAATTTCAAATCCGCAGTTAAATCCGCAAAGCCTTAAATGCATTGTGACTATCTTTGAAATAACAGGCTCCACAACCGCCCTGTAATATTCAAGCTCGCTTGTAAGAATGTCTGCCTGCTGTTCGCTCATTCTCTCGGTGCTCGACCACGAAAGTCCGAGCAGAAACGGCGGTATGCCGAGCTTTGCAAGTATCTGCTCGAGTATGCTCCTTACGGGAATTTCGCAGTCGGGCATCTGACTTTCCGCACCTATTACCTTTACGCTCACGTCACCCACCGATACAAAGTCGCACACGCTGTCGCTTCTCATTGCCTTTTTCCACTCGTCGGCAATCTGCCTTGCGCTGTCCTCGCTGAAAGTGCTGTTTGAGTCGGGATTGTATGTAACCGCAAAGCGCACGTCACCGACTCTCTCCCAGTTTGTCTTAATCGACTTGAAAATTCTGAGCAGAATTGAGCTTACAAACGGAAGTCCGCTTAAAATTGACGTTCCGTGAACCGTACCCGGCTTTGGATTGAGCAGTGTTGCAAGCACAAGCTGTCTGTTCTTAACAGGCGCAAGCTCGCCCGAATTATTACAGCACACCACCAAGTCAAGCGGTGATTTATCCGCCCTGATTTCAACATCGTCAAGGCTTGCGTTGTAGAGTGCGCATATTCCGCTTCCGTCGGCATACGGTATCATCTCTCCGACTGCCTCACCGTAGGTCAAGAGCGAGTCAAGATAGCTGTAGATAAAATTGTTCATACCCGTTGACGAGCCGTTAATTCTTACACTCCTTATGAAATCATCTGCTGTTTTCTGACAAGCCTTGCTTTCCGTCTTAATCTGAAATCTGCCGATAAGCCGCACTATTTTCCACAAGGCGGCGTCGATAATCGGCACAGCCTCACGCAGTGACGAATACAGCTCACGCTCCGCCCTGCTCCCCGTTTCGTACCTCTGAAACAGCTCAAAGCCTGTCTGCCTGTCCTTCGGGACGGTCTGTACGGGCAGGGAGTCGTTCCTGCTTTCCCTGCGATTTTTTCTGCCAAACTTCAAAGCTTTCTATTCCTCCTGTCTTTCGGCGGCGATAACAAACATACCTCTGCCGCCGTCAATCACCGTTGTGACAAAATATCTTATGTCGTCCATAGCGTGGTCGTTTTCCTTTACGGGCAAATCGTCGGCTTTTCTGCTGTCCCAGCGGTAAAGCGAAAATTCACGCTTTGATGCCTTACAGTTTCTGCAAATCCTGATACTGCCGTCCTTTAACGCCTGCGACACCCTGCGTATTCCGTTCACAACGTTGTTCTGTGCAGGCGTTACCCTGAATTTTCCGTGACGGCGGATAACCTCAATAAAGCTTGCCGCCGACGGGTCAACAACCACCTGCGAAATTTTCCTGTCGCCTGCAAGGGCGCAAAGCCCCTTGTAATGCTCCTCGTCGGTTTTCTGAAATCCCTCTGTGCGTGAATTGAAGTAGTATTCGTCAATCCTGTACCACACACCGCTTAGCTTGCCCCATAAGCCGAATGACGCGGGATTTACTGTTCCGTAGTCGCACGAAATTGCATACTTCTGAAATTCACCATTGGGCACGTCGCAGTACATTTCTTCGTCAGCCATAAACGGATAGACTGCTCCGTGAACAGCCACCCATCTGCCCCTGACAAACCTCTCGTAAAACACGCCCGAATAAAGATTTTCGTATCTCTGCTTTACTTCTTGTGAAAGCGACGGGTTGTCGTCCATAGTAAAGTGCAGATAGAGCGCATTTTTGTCCTTTGCCTTTTTAATCCACTCTGTGTAAAACCAGTGTTCGGGATATTCGGGATTGCAGTTGAACCAGAATTTCGAGCCTGTCACAGAACATCTCGCCATAGCCTGCTCGACAAACGAGCGTGGCATAAGCGCAACCTCGTCAAACATAACGCCCGAAAGCGTCATACCCTGAATGAGTGATGCGGAGGATTCGTCCTTGCCGCCGAAAAGGTAGAATCTGTTTTTTCTTCCTCTGTAGCTTACGTTGAGAATGTTGTGGGTGATTCTCTCGTCACACGCAAAGCCGAGCGAGCGCAAAAGCGGAATTACGGGAGTAACCATATTCCGCCGTAAAGAGCGGATTGTCTTGCCGCAGAGTGCAAAGTCCGAGTTGCCGCCGAAATAAAAGCTCCATATAATGAACGAAAGCACCATACAGAACGTCTTGCCGCTTCGCACCGCACCGTCGCAGATTATTGCGTCAAAATTACGGTATACTGAGCTTTTGCTCCACCACGAAAGCACCATTAGCTGTTTTTGTGAAAAAGGTTTAATCTTCAGCCTTATCACTTCCGACGGACTTTGCGCCCTCGTCTATTGCATCAAAAAGACTCTGCACGCCGTTTTCTTCCTCCTGCTTGCTTTCAAGCTTTTCAAGCGCCTTTAGCCTGTCGAAAAACTTGATTTCCATTGAGCCGTCCTTCGGTCTTTTAATCTCCGACCCAAGGAACAAGTCCATTTTGCTCAAATCCGCACGTGACGGATTTTCCATATAAAGCAGTGAAACTGCGTCGGAAATGTTACCGAACGCAAGCCGCTGATAGCCGACCGACGCCATATTTGCAAGCGACTTTTCACGCTGACGTGCAAGGGCTTCAATCTCGTCTGCAATCTCCTTTCGGCAAAGCAGTTTTTCACCTGCCTGCTCGGGATTTTTTGACCAGCCTGCACGCTGAGCCGCAAGTGAGGAACTGCCTGTATTCAAAAAGCAACTGCAAAATTCACGCTCACGGCTTGTAAGTTTTTTCTCTATTTTTGTCACCTCCGTTTTTTGAGAGGAATTATATAATTAACAATTAACAAAGTACAATTAACAATTACGATTGGGAAGATAGGTTGATATAAAATAAAACTTCGTTATACGACCGTATTTATATTGCGGCTGAAAGCCGCCGCCTTAATTGTTAATTTTCAATTTTAAATTGTTAATTAAATTTGCCTCTCACTTACCCCTGAAAAAAATAAAAAAATTGCATATTTTAATGCAATTTTCCAAAAATAATTTTGAATATTTTAAATTTTTTCGAAAATCGGAGGTAAAAATGCTTACTTCAAGCTATAAAGACAACCTTGCAGAAATAAAAAACGCCCTGCGAAGCGACAAGAGCTTTGACCTCGTAGAGCGTGACCTGTTTATCGGCGGCAGGAACGCCGCAATGTTTTTTGTTGACGGCTTTATCAAGGACGATATAGCCGAAAAAATTCTCGAATACTTTTATAAAAATCTAAAGGAAGAAAACTTTTCCTCTCCCGAGCACTTTTCAAGAAGTGCTGTTCCGTATGTTGAGGTGGAGGTTTCCTCCGACGTAAAGAAAATCTGCACCGACGTGCTAAGCGGAATTTCCGCTCTGCTTGTCGAGGGCTTTGACAAGGCAATTCTGCTCGACACACGAACATATCCCCAGCGTGAAACGGGCGAGCCCGACAACGACAAGGTGCTTAGAGGAAGTCACGACGGCTTTGTTGAAACGCTTATTTTGAACACCGCCCTTATCCGCCGCAGAATCCGTGACACCGATTTGACCGTTCAGGCATTTAAAATCGGAAGCCGTTCGCAAACCGACGTAGCCGTTCTTTATATGGAATCAAAGGTGGATAAAAAATTCCTCAAGGAGCTTACAAAAAGGCTGAATGCAATCAAAACGCCGTCGCTTACTATGAATCAGCAAAGCCTGATTGAGGCGCTATACAAGCGGGTGTGGTACAATCCGTTTCCGAAGGTAAAGCACACCGAACGCCCCGACACCGCCGCCTCAGCCGTACTTGAGGGCAACATTGTAATCCTCGTTGACAACGCACCCTCGGCTCTGCTTATGCCGACCTCAATTTTTGACGTGCTTGAGGAGGCAGACGATTACTACTTTTCGCCCGTCGTGGGAACATACCTCAAGCTTTCACGCTACTTTATAACAATTCTGTCGGTTTTCATAACACCGTTGTGGTTGCTTGCGTTGCAGAATCCGCAACTCTGCCCCGACTTTCTGAAATTTATTCTGCTTGA
>JBJEOX010000139.1:0-2879 GCA_051880935.1 Ruminococcus sp. | reverse complement strand
GTCACCTTTCCCGCTTTCTATGCGGTCGGGATAAATTGTGCCCTGTGCAAAGAATCCGCTGCCGTAGCTTTCACGGATTTTATCCCAGAACACCTTGTAAAATTCTGTGCCGATAATTTCTCTTTTCTCTTCGGGGTCAACAACTCCCTTAAGCTTTGAAAGAAAATCTTCCTGACAATTAATACGTACAAAGTTCATATCAAACAGCTTTGTAAAGGTTTCTTCTACAAAGTCGCCCTCGTCCTTGCGCATAAGTCCCTGGTCAACAAAAACGCAGGTGAGCTGTTTGCCGACAGCCTTACTCAGAAGTGCTGCGGCTACGGAGGAATCAACACCTCCGGAAAGTCCTAAAACTACGCCCTTATCGCCTATCTGCTCTTTGAGCTGTGCAACGGTTGTGTCGATAAAGCTCTCCATCTTCCATTCGCCCTTGCACTCGCACACATCGTAAAGGAAGGATTTAAGCATATTTTTACCGTTTTCTGTATGATTAACTTCGGGGTGGAACTGCACACCATAGAGCTTTTTATCAGGACAGGACATTGCCGCTGTGGGACAAACGGCAGTTGTCGCAGTAACGTTAAAGCCCTCAGGCACTTCGCTGATATAGTCACGGTGGCTCATCCACGAAATTCCGCTTTCGGGAAGTCCTTTGAACAGAATATCATCAGTATTATATTTAGTTTCGGTCTTGCCGTACTCGCTTGATGAATTATCGGTTGCAGGAGTTACCACACCTCCGAGCGAATAAGCCATAAGCTGGCAACCGTAGCAGATTCCGAGAATCGGGATTCCGAGCTTGAAAATTTCTGGTGTATAGTGCGGTGATGTTTCATCATAAACGCTGTTTGGACCGCCTGTAAAGATAATACCCTTGGGAGCGATATCCTTGATTTTTTGAATATCAACTGTGTAAGGCAGAATTTCGCAGTAAACATTACATTCACGTACTCTGCGTGCAATCAGCTGATTATACTGACCGCCAAAGTCAAGCACAATTACGGTTTCCTTATTACTCATATACTCTCATCTTCCTTTCTATTAACAAGCGGCTGTCTCAAAATTAGACACTTTGAGGCAGCCTCTTAAATATTATCTGTAAATTATATCGCTTCTTGCAGGTCCGTTTGATACCATTGTAATCGGTACGCCGATTTCTTTTTCGGCAAACTCAATGTATTCACGGCATTCCTTGGGGAGCCGGTCATATTCTGTAATTCCGGAAATTGAGCATTTCCAGCCCTTGAGCTTTTTGAGAATGGGCTTGCATCTCTTAAGCTTTGTTGTTGACGGGAAGTAATCGATAACCTCGCCGTCAAGCTCGTAGCCTACGCATACGGGGATTTCGTCGAGATAACCGAGAACATCAAGAACGGTGAATGCAACCTGTGTTGCACCCTGTACCATACAGCCGTAGCGTGTTGCAACAAGGTCAAGCCAGCCCATACGGCGAGGTCTGCCGGTAGTTGCGCCGAATTCGCCGCCGTCACCGCCACGCTTGCGAAGCTCGTCTGCTTCATCACCGAAGATTTCAGAAACGAACTCGCCTGCGCCTACTGCGCTTGAATAAGCTTTTACAACAGTTATAACGTCCTTGATTTCATAGGGCGGAATACCTGCGCCGACTGCGCCGTAGCCTGCGATTGTGTTTGAAGAAGTAACCATCGGATAAATACCGAAATCGGTGTCCTTGAGTGATCCGAGCTGACCTTCAAGAAGAATATTCTTTCCCTCTTTGAGCGCTTTATGAATTAAGGTGAAAGCATCTCCTACGTAAGGTGCAAGGAGCTCCTTGTACTCCATAAGCTTATCTAAAACCTCTTCTTCGGTAATAGGCTCTTTATGATAAAGATTTGTAAGCGTTGCGTTTTTAATTTCAAGTGCGTGATGAATCTTCTCTTTAAGAGAATCGGGGTCATCGTAAAGCTCGTTAATCTGAAAACCGATTTTTGAATACTTATCGGAATAGAAAGGAGCAATACCGCTTTTTGTAGAGCCGAAAGAATTTTTGCCGAGGCGTTCTTCCTCATAGCAGTCAAATGCAACGTGATAGGGCATTACAATCTGCGCTCTGTCGGAAATGATGATATTAGGCTCGGGAACTCCTCTTTCTTTAAGATGAGCCATTTCCTTTACAAAATTTTCAACGCTGAAAGCTACGCCGTTGCCGATGATGTTTGTTATGTTCTGATGAAAAACACCTGACGGTAACTGGTGAAGAGCGAATTTTCCGTAGTCATTTACGATTGTGTGACCTGCGTTTGCACCTCCCTGAAAGCGGATTACGATGTCGCTGTCGTTGGCAAGAACGTCGGTGATTTTTCCCTTGCCCTCGTCACCCCAGTTAGCGCCTACAATTGCTTTTACCATAGTTAAACTCCTTCTTGCAGCAGTAAGTTACTGAAACTGCATATATGATACAAATTATTATACGTTAATTTCAGGCTTGTCGGACTCAATGTCCTTGTACTTTTCAAGTACGGGATTTACAAAGTCGTTTAAGAAATCCTCTGTCTGTTCCTTTGCCCTGCCTGTGTATTTTTCAGGCTGGAGAATATTTTCAAGCTCCTCAAGAGTTACGCCGAAGGCTTCGTCATTTGCTATACGCTCTAAAAGGTCGTTTTCTCCGCCTTCTTCTTTGATTACCTTTGAAGCAGCCATTGAATGAACACGGATTCTCTCGTGGAGCTGCTGACGGTCTGCGCCTCTCTTCTTCACGGCGTCCATCATAATATTTTCTGTAGCCATAAACGGAAGCTCTTTTCTTAAACGCTGCTCGATAACCTTGGGATAAACCACAAGTCCGTAAGCCACGTTTGCATAGAGTGAAAGAATACCGTCAACGGCAAGGAAAGCCTCGGGAATACTCAGACGCTTGT
>JBJEOX010000138.1:0-2885 GCA_051880935.1 Ruminococcus sp. | reverse complement strand
CGAAGGCCCTTACCGAGGTCCTCCATACCTGCGCCGATGGGGAGACCGTCCTCTGAGAAAGCTGTCTGGCTTCTGCCGTAAACGAGCTGCTCGAAGATGTTTCTCATAGCTGTGTTGATAGCGTCGCAAACGAGGTCTGTGTTAAGGCACTCTAAAAGAGTCTTGTTGGGGAGAATCTCGGCAGCCATAGCCGCAGAGTGAGTCATACCGGAGCAGCCGATTGTTTCAACAAGAGCCTCCTGTACGATACCGTCTTTTACGTTAAGCGTGAGCTTGCATGCGCCCTGCTGGGGAGCACACCAGCCGATTCCGTGTGAAAGACCTGAAATGTCTTTAATCTCGTAAGATTTTACCCACTTGCCCTCTTCGGGGATAGGTGCGGGACCGTGATGCGGTCCTTTTGCAACTGTGCACATATTTTCTACTTCTTTTGAATAAATCATATGTACTTCTCCTTTCAATATATTGTTGAGCCCAAATATACACTCATACACCTACATTATACGGCTTTATACAACATTTTTCAAGTATTTTTTGTTTTTTATCCGACAAAAAGAAAAAACAAGCCGATTTCCCGACTTGTCTTTCTAAAAATAGTACAACAACAGCATTAAGCCGCCTTGTTGTCTGTATATTCAACAACTGCAATTTCACCCATAAAATTCTTAAGTTCCTTAACAATTTCATCAAGGCGTTCGGCAACCTCGTCAGTATAGACAGTTTCACCGCATTGTTCGCACTCAAGACAAGGAACATTTCGAATAATAATTAAAAAAGATTTAAAATCCACTACGTGTGTTCTCGTACTTTCAATATAATTTCCGCTACATTCAAAGCATTTCATTATTTCTGCTCCTTTCGCTTTTCTCCGTTTTCACCAAATTTATCGGGAGTAGGATAATAAGCTGTAATTATTTTTAATGTTTCACCATTACAACCACATACAACGTGAAGAATCTTATCGCTTAAATCTAAACCTAAAACCAAGCAAGCCGGATATGGATAACTGTCCGGATATTGCTCAATTATTTTTCCTTTTTCAATTGCATTATATATATCTGCGTACTCAATTCCTCTTTGTTGTATGCGCTCCATTGCGTGAGTGCTCCATACCACACATTTGTTATTACATAGTTTTCGCAATAATTCAATACTTAATTCATTCATAACGGTTACCTCACAATTATTATACGACCTTATTCTGAATTAATCAATATTTTATTTTCAAATCACTCGACTCATTTCCTTGACGGGATGAAATTCTCGACGAATTTTGTGCGTTTTCCTCTGCCCTTGAGGTAGAAAAATCCTGCGAAGTTAAACACTACTGCACCGACGAAATTTACAAGCAAATCCTTCATTGTGTCAATCAGTCCTATGTCAAGGTAGCCGTCAATGCCGAGGCTCTGACCGTTGACTGCTGTGTCGCCTATTTCCTTTATTGAAATCATCTTGTTTTCACTGCCCGACAGAAGGTAGGAATTGATATAATTCACAACTGTGTCCTTCTGCATATCCTTGCCGAAGAACATATCCATTCCGAATTCAAAAAATTCCCAGACCGTACCGACCGTCATTGAAAAGCAGAACGAAAACAGGCACACAAACAGCGGCGAAAGATTCATTTTAATCCTGTCGTTTCTGTTGAGAATATCAATCAGCCCGAATCCGACGCCTGCACAGATAAAGCCGTTGAGGGTGTGGAGCATAGTATCCCATATCGGGATTTTCTCATAAAATGCGCCGAGCTCGCCCATTACATTAGCCGCAAAAACAAAGCTTATCATAATGACCTCCATAACATTCGGAAGGTCAATCTGCAATTTGTTTTCGATAAACGACGGTATCATCAGCAGCAAAAACGACAGCGTACAGGTCATTACGTTTTCCCAGTTTCCGTTAATTACGCTGAACACAATCAGAGCGATAAGAATAGTTCTGATAACTATATAAACAGCCGCCTTGACCTTGTGCTCACGCATTTCACGAACGTTGAGAATTTTAAAAATTTTCAGTTCGGATTTATCCTTTTTAGTTTTTTTACTCATACCGTTTCACCCATAAAAGTTACGGACACGGCGCACCGTGTCCTGAATATATTAATTTTCACTTTTCAATTCATCATTTTCAATTTTCTTTTCAAGCTGTTCCTTGCCGACCGCAAGCATAAGCTTGATTCTGTTCTCCTGATTTACCTTTGGCGCACCGGGGTCATAGTCGATTGTAACAATGTTAGCGTTCGGCTTGATTTCCTTAATCTTTCTGATTGCGCCCTTGCCGTTGATGTGATTAGGCAGACAGCCGAACGGCTGAGTGCAGACGATATTTTCATAGCCTGTTTCGGCAAGCTCGAGCATTTCGGCAGTCAAGAGCCAGCCCTCGCCCATCTTACTTCCGTAGCCGATTACGCCCTTTACAAGCTCCTTTGTGTGAGCATACTCGTGCGGAGGCTCAAAGCCGTACTTTTTAGCCGCCTCAATCATCAGTCTTTCGACCTTTTTGACATAGTTCAGAAGCATCTGACAGACCTTGAGCTTTATCGAGTTTCCGCCGAACATCTTGATATCCTCAATTCGGTTGTCAACCTTGAACGCCGCAAAGCCCATAAGTCCGGGAACGCAGACCTCGCAGTCCTGCTCGGCTAAGAAGTCCTCGAGTCCGTTATTTGCCATTTTTGAATATTTTACGTAAATCTCGCCGACGATTCCGACCTTAACCTTTGGAACCTTGTTAAGCTCGATTTTTGAGAAAGACTTTGTGATTTTCTGCAAATTCTCGTCAAGCTCTTCAAGCGTGTAGCCTCTGCCGTCAATGAGCATCTGCGAAATTTTGTTGCTCCAGTCCTCAACAAGCGCCATACTCTCGCCCTTGTTTACTTCATAAGG
>JBJEOX010000137.1:0-15507 GCA_051880935.1 Ruminococcus sp. | reverse complement strand
TACTATCTGTACGGCTAAATCGTTGTGAGTCATACCTGTTCCCGAGAAAATCGGAAGCTTCTGACCTCTGATAAGCGTCATAAGCGTGTCGATTGTCGAGATACCAGTGTTGATGTAGTTTTTCGGATAAACACGTGAAACAGGGTTAATCGGCGTGCCGTTGATGTTTTCACGCTTTACAGGAAAAATATCGCCGAGTCCGTCAATCGGTCTGCCTGCGCCGTCAAGCACGCGTCCGATAATTTCGGGCGAAAGCGGCATTTCCATAGGTCGTCCCGTAAGAGTAGTTCTTGTGTTCTTAAGGCTGATTCTTCTTGTGCCCTCAAAAACCTGAACAACAATTCTTTCGCCCTCAATCTGAACGACACGACCCTGTCTGGTTGTGCCGTTTTCAAGGCGGATATCTACGATTTCTTCGTTGGAAACGCCCTTAACGCCGTCCATTACGATAAGCGAGCCGTTAATTTCCTTTACGCCTACATAATTTATTATCATTGTGCGTTTCCTCCTTATTTGAGTAATGAAGCAAGCTTTTCGTCGATTTCCTTGATGTAATCGTCGAACATTTCGGGCTTGCTGTTCGGAATGTCGTACTTCATCTTTGTCAGCTTGTCAAACAGTCCGAGATTCAGAACCTTTGAAAGCGGAATTTCCTTTGCAACGATTTCCTTTGCTTTTTTGTAAAGATGAAGTATTGTTTTCATCATAAGCTTCTGCTTTTCAAGCGGAACGAAGGTATCGTCAGCGTGGAAAGCGTTCTGCTGTAAGAATCCTACTCTGATAACTCTTGCAGTTTCAATTACAAGCTTCTGGTCGTCGGGAAGAACGTCCGAGCCGATGAGCTTTACGATTTCCATAAGCGAGCTTTCTTCCTGCAAAAGTGCGCTTATTCTGTTGCGGTATTCAACAAAATCCTCACCGAGATTCTCTTTGAACCAAGGGTCAAGGTCGTTGAAATATTCGCTGTAGCTCTGCATCCAGTTGATAGCAGGGTAGTGTCTTGAATAGGCAAGCGCCTTGTCGAGTGCCCAAAAACAGCGTGTGAAACGCTTTGTGTTCTGCGTGACAGGCTCGGAGAAGTCGGAACCCTGCGGAGAAACTGCGCCGATAAGCGTTACCGAGCCTTCGCCGCCGCTGAGTACGTCTGCACGTCCGCCTCTTTCGTAGAACTCTGCAAGACGGGAGGGAAGATAAGCAGGGAAGCCTTCCTCGGCAGGCATTTCTTCAAGTCTGCCCGAGATTTCACGCAGAGCCTCTGCCCAGCGTGAGGTTGAGTCAGCCATCATTGCAACGTGGTAACCCATATCTCTGTAGTACTCGCCGAGCGTGATACCCGTATAGATTGAAGCCTCACGAGCCGCAACTGGCATATTTGAGGTGTTTGCGATAAGTACCGTTCTGTCGGTCATTGGGCGCTGTGACTTCGGGTCGATAAGCTCCGAGAATTCTTCGAGTACCTGACTCATCTCGTTGCCACGCTCACCGCAGCCGACGTAAATAATAATGTCAGCGTCGCACCACTTTGCAAGCTGGTGCTGAGTCATTGTTTTGCCTGTTCCGAATCCGCCGGGGATTGCGGCTGTGCCGCCCTTTGCAATCGGGAAGAGCGTGTCGATTACACGCTGACCTGTGATAAGCGGAACGGAAGAAGTAAGGCGGTTTTTAACGGGACGTGAAGTTCTGATAGGCCACTTCTGGCAGAGGGTGAGGTTGTGCTCTACGCCCTCGTCGTCCTTGATTACAACTACCGTATCAAAAAGCCTGTAGTCGCCGTCGGGCATAACCTTTGTTACAACGCCCGAAAGCTCGGGGTGCACCATAAGCCTGTGTTCGATAATCGGAGTTTCGGGGAGGGTTGCGTAAATCTGACCGCCCTCGAGTCTGTCGCCGATTTTAACCTTCATTGTGACGTTCCACAACTTATTTTCATCAAGCGAAGATACGGAAGCACCACGGTTGATGAATGCGCCCGACTGCTCCTCAATAGCCTTTAAGGGACGTTCAATTCCGTCAAAAATATTATCAATAATACCCGGCCCCAAGAGCACGTTCATAGGTGCTCCCGTACCCCTTACAGGGTCGCCGGGCTTAAGACCTGTTGTTTCCTCGTAAACCTGAATGGTAGTAAAATCATCGGTGATACCGATAACTTCGCCGACAAGATTCTGCTCTCCGACGTGGACCATTTCCATCATCTCAAAGCAGTCGGCTTGCTTTACGGTAACAACAGGACCGTTAATTCCGTATATAACATTGTTGTTTTCCATTTATATTACCATCTCTTTCGGTTGAAATTAACAGTTAAAATAGTGTGAAAATCAAAGCACGCTGAGTCCTGAATTTTCGATAAACCATTCTCTCTGTGCATAGAGCTTGCTGTCAAGCGTTTCGTCAGCCACAATGCTGAGTGCCTTGCAGTAGCCCTTTAAGCCGCCGATTTTAATTGTCTTATCGGTGCAAACCTCTGTTTCACCGCTGAAAAGTGCTTTGAGCTTGTCAGCAAAGCCCATATCCTTTTCATTTAAGTAAAGAGTACAGCTTTCGCTGCCGAAAAGAGCGGCAACATTTTTTGCACTTTCCAGAAGCTTTTCGGAATATTCGGCTGTTTTAGTGTATAGGGCAAGCTTTTCTTCCGCTTTCCTAAACACGCTGTCGGTCATTTCGGCTCTTTCAAGAAAGAGCTTTTTCTGACCCTCCTGCGTAAGCTTTGCAAGTCTTGAGGTTTCTTCGTTGCGCTTGGCTTCAAGCTTATCCTTGATAAGCTTTTCACTGTCGTACTTTGCCTTTTTCTCGGCTTCCTTGATTTTTTCCTCTTTTAACTGCTCAACCTCGGTACGCATAGCGTTTCTCTGCTCGTCTGCGTACTTTTTTATGGCTTTAAGAAAGTTATCCGTTTTTGCGGTTTTATTCATATATATAACCTCTTTAGCAAATCAATTTGCGATAATCAGAGCTTAACTCCGATAGCGTCCTGAACGTATCTTGTAATACTGTCCTTTGTTCTTCCGTTGCCGTGACGGTCGGGGATTTCAACAATAAGCGGCTGCTTTCGGTTCAGTTTAAGCTCATATACAAGGTCGGGACAGAGAGCAACAAGGTGCTCCGTCATAAGAATAACGGCAATGTCCTCTCTGTTCATTGCGTTTGTAAGCTCACGGCGAACGTCCTCCTCTTCGTGAACGACAACGCCCTCAATGCCTGCAAAGCGCATACCCATTTTTGTATCAACATTATCACTTATAAGAAAAAATTTCATAGTATCAAATCCTTTTCAGCCCGGATTTATCAGCCGACTGAGGAGATAATCATAATTGAAATAAGCATACCGTAAAGTGCGATACCTTCACCGAGTGCAACGAAGATGATTGCCTTACCGAATGCCTTGGGGTCCTCGCTTGTTGCACCGATTGCGGCAGGAGCTGCGTTACCAACGGCAATACCGCCGCCGATGCAGGAAAGACCTGTAGCAACTGCTGCGCCGATGTAAGCCATACCGCTTGCAGCAGCCGAAGCTGAAGCAGCGTCCTCGGTAGCTGCGCCTGCAACTAACGGACATACAAAGCAAATTGCAAATACTGCTGCAAAAGAAGCAAGCTGCATTAAAACAGTTTTCTTTCTGCTTTTGCCTTTTTCAAAAGCCTTAACGGCAATGAATACGGAAACAATAAGAAATACAACAGGAAGTGCAAGCATTAATGAATTGAAAAGTAACATAGTAAATTCCTCCAAAAAATTATTCTGTTATTAATTTAACAGGCTCGTAAGGTCTGCCTTCGCCCGAGTAGAAACGGTTGAACATTTCGTAATATTCAAGACGAAGCACCTGAATTGCAACAAGCAAAGCCTCAAGAACCATAACGAGTGCGTTTCCGAAAACGACAATCGGCCAGTAGCCGACTCCGCCGACGGTTTCTGCAAGCACAAACACAACCATCATCATACCTGCGTGAACAAGAACGAATGCGCCGACACGCAGAAAGCTCATTGTGTTTGTGACATAGCTTAAAATAACCTCAATGGACTCAAAAAGATTTTCAACGATATATCCGCCCCAGCTTTCGGGCTTCCAGTCCTGCTCGCCGTTTACAAGATTTGTAAGCGGTTCGCCGAAGAAGATAAGGATAAACGGAAGAACAATCAGACAAAGCACATAGGGGAGAGTGAGAATGTTAAGTCCGAGGAACAGCTGTCCCACAAGTCCGAATACAACAGAGCCGTAGAAAACAATTCCTGCAACTCCGCTTGTACTGAACAGCGCACGTCCGTAATTTTTCTGTCTGACTGAGGTGTAAACGTTAAGAATCATTGCAATTATCAGGAGCAGAACGCCTATGCCGATAGCCGACATAATGATTGTGTTGGTGTTCTGCGACGCCATAACCTCAAACGGCTTTTCTTCAAGTCCGAAAAGCGATTGGTACATCGGGTCGAGCAGATGCTCAAATCCGAAAACGCTTCCGAAGAAAGTACCGAACACAGCCGATGAAATTCCGCAGGGGAACAGGATTTTGCCGATTTTCATTTTCTTCAGCTTCCACATAAGAAGTCCTGCGATTGAAAGGCAGATTCCCTGTCCTAAATCGGCAAACATAATTCCGAAAATTATGATATAGGTTATTGCAATAAACAGCGACGGGTCAATTTCGTTGTATTTGGGAACGCCGTACATTTCTGTGTAGAACTCAAACGGCTTTGCCAGGAAGCAGTTTTTGAGCTTAACGGGCGGAGATTTTTCAATTTCCTTTTTAGCGTCCGAAAGCTCCACGCTTACACTGCTGATTTTTTTCAGCCTGCGCTTAAGCGGCTTTGCAAATTCCGTAGGAACCCAGCCGACTATGATAAAGCTTCTGTTGTATTGCAGTGCCTTTGTGCGTATTTTTGCGTAAAGATAAAGTTCTTCAAGCTTTGAAAGATACCTTGTTATACGTTCGGTATGCATATCAAGATAGCTGTCAAGCCTTTTTTGTGCTTCTGCAAGCTTTGCTTCAAGCTTCGGAACAAGCTCCTCAAGCTTTTGAAGATGAACTCTCGGAGTGTCGTTAACGCCTAAGACATCGCATTTTTCAAAGTACAGTCCCGAAAAAATCCTGTCGATTTCATCGCAGTTGTCAATCGGAGCAAAATAAACGCCCCAGTAATGCGATTTATCTTCACTGCAAATTGTGAAGTCAACATAGGGATTGTCCTTGTAAGCGGAAAGCTTTTCGTAGCTTTCCTTAGGAAGTCTGCCGAAACGTGTTTTAAGGTACTTAAGCGTCAGAAGTTTTTCGGTTTCAACGCCGAGCCCGACAAAATGCTTTGTGTCGTTAAGGCTTTCCTTTGCTTCAATAAGCTGTTCGGATACAAACTCCCTGTCGTCTACGAGAGCGTCAATTTCTTTTGCAGTGTTAGTTGCAAAAATTTCCATTTCCTTAAAGCTCGGATTAAAGTCGCTTACGTCAATCAGCGGAAATTTACGCTTTGTAAGTCCTATTGAGGCTTTAAGGTTGGTGAGAGGTTCAGCGTAGATGTTTTTTGTTTGAAGGTGTGTAAAATTCTTTGTGTCACTGTAAAAAGCAGGAACATCGTCGGGATGAAACACACCTGATTCACCAAGAACCGAAATAACGTCGTCAATATCGTCGACAACACCGATGACGTTTACGGCCTGCATGGTCGATACAGCCAAGTTAAAATCACCTCTTTATAGGAGTCAAGCTTAATCAGTAGATAAGCAATGACTGTATTAATTTAGTATCAAGCTTATATCTTACTCCCTCAATCAGGCTGACAACGTTCATCAGCTCGATTTCGGAAATAAACATATAAGACAGCATAACTACAGACGGGTTGTTGGAAAAATGCATATTCTTTCTTGCCAGTCTGTACTTTACTCTCGGGCTGATGTCGCTTGCATAGACGTAGCCGATTTTGTCAATCAGCTTGCCGTTGTGCGTTGACTGCATAATGGAAAAGACCTCAGCCGAGGATTCCGCCCTGCACATCATATCAATCGCCTTGGGACTGATGTCGGAGTATTTGAGCAGAAGATTTGATTTGATAGCGTCGGGGGAGAGATTGTAATACTTTTTAAGTCTTAAAATCCTTGAAAAAATATTATAATCGTTTATGGTAAGGAAAAACGAGGTAAGCTCCTGTCTTTCATTGCCTTTAGTGTTTTTCTTGATTGTTTTAAGCAGATTTGCAAAAACAAAATCATAAAGCTTGTTTTCAATCTCGGAAATATGAAGCCGTCCCTTTTCGTCGGGCGCACAGCTCTTTAGTATGTCATAATACGGAGAGTCTGAGAGCACCTTTAAGAATTCTTCATAATTCTTTGCGTTTGCAAGCCTGTCAATATCAATTTCCGTGTGCTTAGAAAAGTATGCGGGGAACTGATAGATAAATTTTTCGGTTGAATTTGAGTTAAGCAAAATAAGGAATCTTATAATCTGCTCAACCTCAATTGTTTCGATGACATATTGAGAAAACCCCGAGCTTACGCTTGAATCGTATCTGCAAAGCGAATCAAATTCGTAGAAAAGATTCTGCCTGAGCATTGCTTCAAGCCGTCCTCTGTGGACATCTCTTTCGTTAATGTCACGAAGCGCCGCCGAATAGTGTGTATATGATTTTAAATATGACATAACCTCTGCAACGCTCTGGCAGGCAAGCAGACCGGTGTAGTCCTTTTCGGTAAGTCGCTTACCGAATTTTGCCCTTGCTTTTGTCAGAACGGCGAAAGAAGTGTTTGACATAATCTGCACACACCTCCCGATAAAAATTGTTTTGATTATTCATACTAATACCTAATAAAAAGCAGACAATCTTTGCGACCTAATTTCCGCAATACTGCGTTGTCGTCCTTGCAAGGCGTCAGCCTTGTCTTGCGAAAATTATCCTTGCAAATATAAATCTACTTTCTATCAGGAATTAGTATCAAGCGTGCGGCTTACTATTGCGTCAACCCACTTGTCGCAGTTTTGCTCGTAGTCCGACTGCAGCTTGATATGAGCCGATTTCTGTTTGTTCTGAATTTCCTCCCAGAGCTTTTCGGCTTTCTTTTCCTCCAAAGAATCGTTGCGCTTAACGGTTTCAAGTGCGTCCTTCATATAGCTGTCATAGATTTTCTGAGTTTCCTCTTCAATCTTTTTTGCAAGCTCTTCCTTTTCTTTAAGGGCGTTTTCCTCCATTGCCTTAGCTTCGTTGTCAGCGTCAACAATCTTTTTAATCATATTTTCCAAACAGTAACACCTCCGGAAAAAAGTTGTTAGTTTTTAAGTGCCTGCAATGGTGCGGGGATTCTTCCTCCACGCTTGATAAATATTTCGGGCGAACCCTGTCTTACAGGCATTACGGGACCTCTGCCGAGAAGTCCGCCAAAGTTAAGTTCATCACCGGCTTTCTTTCCGATAGCGGGAATAAGTCTTACGGCTGTTGTCTTGGTGTTAACCATTCCGATAGCAGCCTCGTCGGCAATAATCGCCGAGATAACCTCGGGAGTAATATCTCCCGGCACAACAATCATATCAAGACCTACAGAGCAAACGGCTGTCATTGACTCAAGCTTTGTGATGTCAAGATAACCGTTCTGAGCAGCGTCAATCATACCTGCGTCCTCTGTAACGGGAATGAAAGCACCGCTTAGTCCGCCAACGTGAGAGGAAGCCATAACGCCGCCCTTCTTGACAGCGTCATTGAGCAGTGCAAGGGCGGCGGTTGTGCCGTGACAGCCGCAGACCTCAAGTCCCATTTCTTCAAGAATATGTGCAACACTGTCGCCGACTGCGGGAGTCGGCGCAAGTGAAAGGTCAACAATACCAAAGGGTACGCAGAGCCTTTTGCTTGCTTCCTGAGCAACAAGCTGACCCATACGTGTGATTTTAAAGGCGGTTTTCTTTACCATATCGGCAATTTCCGTAATGTCCTTGCCCTCTCCGCCCTTTGCAAGTGCGGCTCTTACAACGCCCGGACCGGATACGCCTACGTTGATTACGGTGTCTGCCTCGCCTACGCCGTGAAATGCACCTGCCATAAACGGGTTATCCTCGGGAGCGTTGCAGAATACAACGAGCTTTGCCGCACCGATGCAATTCCTGTCGGCTGTAACCTCAGCCGTCTGCTTTACGATTTTACCCATCATCTTAACTGCGTCCATATTGATACCGGCTTTTGTCGAGCCGATGTTTACGGACGAGCAGACAAAATCGGTTTCGCTCAATGCCTGAGGAATGCTCTCAATAAGCGCATAGTCGCCGCTTGCAAAGCCCTTCTGAACGAGTGCCGAATAACCGCCTACGAAATTTACGCCGAGCTCCTTAGCCGCCTTGTCGAGTGCGTATGCAAACTTTACTACCTTTTTGCTCTGGCACGGAGCGGCTACCATACCGATAGGAGTAACGGAGATTCTCTTGTGAATAATCGGGATACCGTATTCCCTCTGAATATCCTCGCCTGTTTTTACAAGGTCCTTTGCCGAACGGCAGATTTTGTCGTAAACCTTTGTGCAGGCTTTGTCGATATCCTCGTCAATACAGTCAAGAAGCGAAATACCCATAGTAATCGTTCTTACGTCAAGGTTTTCGTTGTCTATCATATTTATTGTTTCAAGTATGTCTTTTGTTTCTAACATATAAATAAACTATCCTTTCAATCCGTCAAATCATATTTTATGCATACTGTTGAATATGTCCTCGTGCATAATGTGGATTTTGGTGCCGGTAGCTTCTCCTACCTTGTCAAGGTTTTCTCTTAACTGCTCGAAACCGATGTTTGACTTGTCGATTTCAACAAGCATAACCATTGCAAACATATCCTGAAGAACGCTCTGTGTAACTTCAACAATGTTCACGTCTGCCTGTGCGCAGGCGTCTGAAACCTTTGCCAGAATGCCAACTGTGTCTTTGCCGATAACTGTAATGATTGCTTTCATAAGATAACCTCCCGATTATGCAGGATTAACGCATTGAACTTGCATAATTCTGCAATAACCTTTTAATAAGTATATAATAATTCATTGTTGTTTATTATATACTTATTTTTGACTAATGTAAAGGCAAAACTTGCATAAATTTGATTGTTATGATATTATTTTTTTGGGAGGTATCGGATTTATGAAACTATGTGACCTGCATATGCATTCGAATAATTCTTTTGATGCAAAAAACTCTGTTGAGGAAATGTGTGAAAGTGCGATAAAAAGCGGTTTGTACACAATTGCAATCACCGACCACTGCGAGGCTCCGTGGATAAAAGACGGCGAAAACTGCGAATACGGAAGCTTTGACAGGCTTATTCCCAAGTCAATTGCAGAAACCCGGTCTGCAAAGCAAAAATACAGAGGAAAACTAAAGGTGCTGTGCGGAATAGAGCTTGGAGAGCCTATGCACGACAGGGAATGTACCGAAAGGGCGTTAGCCTACGGAGCAAGCGACTTTACACTTGCGTCTGTGCATAATCTCAGAGGTATGGAGGACTTCTATTTTATCGACTGGACAAAAGTCAGCGTTGACGAAATTTTGAAGCTGTACTTTGCCGAACTTGCAGAAACGGCAGATTTTGAATACTTTGACAGCCTTGCTCACCTTACATATCCTCTGCGTTACATTAAGGCGAAAACAGGTAAAATTCCCGACCTTTCAGTATTTTATGAAGATATTGACAATATATTTAAAATTCTTATAAAGAACAATAAGGCGATTGAAATCAACGTTTCGGGCTTGTTCAAGGAATTGAAAACAACCCTGCCCGATGAAACGCTTGTAAGACGTTTCAGGGAACTCGGAGGAAAATATATAACGCTCGGAACAGACTCACACAGCGTTGATTTTGTCGGAAAGGGCATAAAAGAGGGAATAGAGGTAGCCAAAAAAGCAGGCTTTACTCACTATACTATTTACGAAAATCATCAGCCGATACAGATTCCGATTGAATAATTCGGATAATAATTGTTATGAGGGATAATATGACAAGGATATATTTTGTAAGACACGCACAACCCGACTTTTCTTGGTCGGAGGATTTAACACGTCCTCTTACTGATGAGGGTGAACAGGACAGCAAAGAGGTTACAAAAGCCCTGAAAAACACTCACCTTGATTTTGCAATTTGCAGTCCGTACAAACGGAGCATAGATACAATTAAAGAAGCGGTTGAGAAACATAATCTTAAAATACATACCGATTTCAGACTGCGTGAAAGGGAAAAGGGCAAAAACGGAAACGTCTACGGAATGTTTCAAAAACGCTGGAATGATTTTGATTATCACGAGGACGGCGGAGAATGCCTGAAATCAGTTCAAAACAGAAATATTGAGGCTTTGTTTGAAGTCCTTGACACTCACAAAAACGAAAGCGTGATATGGGGCACTCACGGTACTGCCTTAAGCACGATTCTCAATTACTTTGACAACAGCTTTTTGTGTGACGGGTTTCTGCGAATTATTGATTTTATGCCGTATATTATAAGGCTTGATTTTGACGGCAATACCCTTGTAGGTAAAAAAGAATTGCTGATAATCGAAAAGGAGTATAAAGGCAACAACCGTGCGGATAAGAAAGGGGAATAGCACTGTATTATGAATCAAAATGAAAATTTAGTGTGTGAAAAGGCTTTGTTTATGCAGGAACTCTATAAAAAGCTACAGCTTGCCGAAAAACAGATTGAGGAAGGGAAAGTCAGGGATGCTAAAATCGCTTTATCTGAATTAAGGAACAAATATTGTAAAAAATAAAACGAGGCTTCCGCATTTTTGGAAGCCTCGTTGCTTTTCTTGAAATAAATTGTAATTATAAAGTTTTTGCAATTTCTTTTATGTATTCTCTGAGCTGGTCTTTCGTTTCGGGGTGTTCAAGTCCGACTTCAATCTGTGCCTGCAAAATTCCGAACTTGTTGCCCATATCGTAACGCTTGCCCTCAAATTCTACTGCTGTCATTCCCTTTGTGACAGCAATTTCACGCATTGCGTCGGTAAGCTGAATTTCACCGCCTGCACCGGGCTTTGTACGCTCGAGAATTTCGAAAATCTCGGCAGGAAGAACGCATCTGTCAAGAATTGAATACAGCGAAAGTACTTCTTCTTTAGTCTGCGGCTTTTCCTTCATATCTGTGCATTTGAACACGTTGTCGTGCAGATTTTCAACCTTTAACGAGCCGTACTTGTGAATGTCCTCTTCTGGAACAGGCTTAACGCCCACAACGCCCTCGCCGTACTCGCCGTAGCAGTCGATAAGCTGCTTGATTGCAGGAGTTTTGCTGACGATAACGCCGTCGCCGTACATAACTGCAAAAGGCTCGTTGCCGACAAATGACTTTGCCTTTAATACTGCGTGACCAAGACCTTTCATCTCTTTTTGTCTGATAAAGGTGATGTTTGCAAGGCTTGAAATTGCCCTTACAGTTTCAAGAAATTCCGTCTTGCCGCTCTTTTCAAGCTGTGCTTCAAGCTCGGGAGAAGCGTCAAAGTGGTCCTCAATCAGTCCCTTTCCTCTGTTGGTGATAATAAGAATATCTGTGATTCCTGCTTCAACAGCCTCCTCAACAATGTACTGGATTGTTGGCTTGTCAACAATTGGGAACATTTCCTTAGGCATATTTTTTGTAGCAGGAAGAACTCTTGTGCCTAAACCTGCCGCGGGAATAACTGCTTTGGTAATTTTCATTTCAGTCCTCCGAAAAATAATAATAATGTTTTAAAAACTGATGAACAGCGGAATGTAGGAAACAATCACATATGCAGCTTCAAAGCACACTGCAAGTGCAAGGTTAACTCCTCCGCAGCTTTCAAGCTCCTTGTTGATGTTGGGTGAATCAACTTTGGACTTGATAAGATTGATTTTCTTTGTACAGTGCTTATAGTAGGCTCGGTTTGCCGTAATACCGCAGACTATCATAATAATCAGTTTTGCAAGACTCAGAATGTACGGCAGATACATAAAGATAATTTCATTCATAGAAAACTCAGACGAAAGTGAGAAAGAATAAAACATCTGTGTGCCGTTCTGCATATTCAGCAGACTGTTAATAAGCTCCTGATACTCAGGCATAAGCTGAATAAATGTTTCACCGACGGTAAGTCCGATTACAAGTAAGGAAATTATAATTCCCACAGCAATCATTTTTCTGTAAAGGAAATAAACTCCCGAAAACAGAAAAGCCGCAAAGTTAAAGCGTGAACTTCCGAAATTCTTGATTCGGTTGAACACAATCATAAAATACGGAGTATTTTTGCCGACAAATTTTGACATCTCGCCTGCCGTCACATTTTCTGCAATCGGCTGTTCGCTGTCAATTCCTGCCATTGGGTCAAAGGGAATTACTGCTCCGCCAAAACCGAACGGCGGTACGCCCTGATTAAAAGGCTGACCGTTGTTGCCGCTCTGAGGGTTCTGTGTATTCTGATTATTACTTTGCTGTCTGTCCTGCTCATTCAGCGGAAAACCGCACTTCCGGCAGTAAAACGTAGCATTTTCGTTTTCAAAACCGCATTTTTTGCAGATTATTGTGCCTTCATCGGTTTTGTCCGAATCGCCGGTATTTTCACTGTGTTTTTCTTCAAAGGAAAAATCCTCCGAATGCTTGTCCTCATAAAAGCAATGTCCGTTATTTTCGTAACATTCACGGTGATGCGGTGCACCGCATTCGGGGCACACGACAATGTCGTCACCGCTTTTGAATTGTTCATTGCATACGGGGCATTTGTATTGAGTAAATTCCATAATTTCCTCCGTATATCCTTTTACAAGTTAATTATAACAAATAAAAACTATAATTGCAACAATAATAATTTATTTAAATTTTAAGTTTACATTTCTGCGCAAATTTGGTATAATAACAAATTGTGATAAGATAATGTAATTTAAAAATATATATCAAAGAAAGGTATGTTTTTATGGTACAGTTTGAAGAATTGCTGCTCGGACTTCAGGCGTTAAAGCCTGAAATTGACGATTTGTCCGACGCTCTCGGAATGAAGGGAATGTTATCCGAAATTCAGCAGCTTGAGTTAAAGGCAACTGAGCCCGGATTCTGGGACGACGTTGAAAAGTCGCAGAAGGTTTTGCAGAGAACAGGTGCGCTAAAGGGCAAGGTAGAGGCTTACGAAGGTCTTGTAGAAAAATATGAGGACACCGTTGCGTTAATTGAGCTTGCAAATGAGGAAGAGGACTTGTCGCTCCTTGAAGAAGCCGAAAGCGAAGTTAATGCAGTCAAGGAAAACCTTGAAAAGCAAAGACTTCAGACCTTGCTTACAGGCGAATACGATAAAAATAATGCAATTCTCACTTTCCACGCAGGCTCGGGCGGAACAGAAGCTCAGGACTGGGCAGAAATGCTCTACAGAATGTACACTCGCTGGGCAGAGGCTCACGGATTCAAGGTTAAAGAGGTTGACTACCTTGACGGCGACGAGGCAGGACTTAAGAGTGCAGTTCTGCTTATCGAGGGCGAAAACGCATACGGTTACCTGAAAAGCGAAGCAGGCGTTCACCGCCTTGTACGAGTATCTCCGTTTGACTCGGCAGGCAGACGTCACACGAGCTTTTCTTCATTAGAGGTTATGCCCGAAATGGACGATGATATTCAGGTAAACATTGCTCCCGAGGATATTAAAATGGACGTTTACCGTGCAAGCGGTGCAGGCGGACAGAAGGTAAACAAAACTTCCTCTGCCGTTCGTCTTACTCATATTCCAACAGGTATTGTTGTAGCAAGTCAGGTTGAAAGAAGCCAGTACCAGAACCGTGACGTTGCTATGAAAATGCTTATTTCAAAGCTCGTTGAAATCAAGGAGCGTGAGCACCTTGAAAAGATTGAGGATATCAAGGGCGTTCAGAAGGAAATCACATGGGGCTCGCAGATTCGAAGCTACGTGTTTATGCCCTATACAATGGTAAAGGACCACAGAACAGGCTTTGAAACGGGTAACATTCAGGGCGTTATGGACGGCGACCTTGACGGATTTATCAATGCATACTTAAAATGTGCAAGCCTTGGAACCTTGCAGAAATAAAAAGGGGTAATTTTATGAAATATTTTGTAATGCTATGTGACGGAATGGCTGACGAGCCTGTTGAAGCGCTCGGCAATAAAACTCCTATGGAAAAGGCTGTAAAGCCTTGTATGGACAGCCTTGCGTCAAAGGGTGAAGTGGGAATGGTAAAGACTGTTGCAGAGGGCTTAAAGCCCGGCAGTGACGTTGCCAACCTTTCCGTTCTCGGATATGAGCCTGCAATATACTACAGCGGACGTTCTCCGCTTGAGGCGGCAAGCATCGGAATTGATTTAAAGGACACAGACGTTACCTTAAGATGCAATCTTGTAACGCTTTCCGACGAGGAAAATTACGAGGACAAAACAATGGTTGACTACTGCGCAGGCGATATTTCAACGCAGGAAGCCGCAATTTTAATAGATTACATTCAGGAACAGCTCGGAGATGATACTTTTAAATTCTATTCGGGCGTTTCGTACCGTCATTGCCTTGTGTGGAGCAACGGCAATCCTCACCCCGGCGAGCTTACACCTCCGCATGATATTTCAAACCGTGTAATTACCGACTATATCCCGAAGGGCGAGGACACAGCAAAGCTTTACGAGCTTATGAAGAAGAGCTATGACTTGCTCAAGGACCACCCTGTAAATAAGCAGAGAGTTGCAGAAGGAAAGCGTCCTGCAAACTCAATCTGGCTCTGGGGCGAGGGCACAAAGCCTCAGCTTGACAGCTTTTTCGGCAAATTCGGCAAGAAGGGCAGTATGATTTCGGCAGTTGACCTTTTAAAGGGTATTGCAATCTGCGCCGGAATGAAGAGTGTTGACGTTGAAGGCGCAACGGGTTATATTGACACCAATTTTGACGGCAAGTGCAAGGCGGCAATTGAGGAGTTCAAAAACGGAGCAGATTTTGTTTACGTTCACGTTGAAGCACCCGATGAGTGCGGTCACAGAGGAGAAACGGAAAACAAGGTAAAAGCCATTGAGCTTATCGATGAACATATTCTTGCACCCGTAACCGAATTTCTGAAAGGCTACGACGATTTTGCAGTTCTCGTTTGTCCCGACCACCCGACACCGCTTTCAATCAAAACACACAGTTCAAATCCTGTTCCGTACCTCATTTACGACAGCAAAAATGAAATCGACAGCAATGTAAAGTGCTTCTGCGAAAAGGAAGCAAAGCAGACAGGCAATTACATAGAAAAAGGCTTTACAATGATGGATTATTTCCTGTCAAAGTAATAAGTAAGCTTTATTATTAGATTGTAGCGAGCGACGCCCTCGTCGCTCATTTCATTTGCAACTGCTGAATAAAACTGAATAAATAGAATTTAGCATTGACCTCAACGGATAATTTTCCGTCGAGGTCATATTTTTATGCTTGTCAACATAATATCTATTAAGCAAATAATTTTGGAGGAATTTAAAATGACAAGCATTCAGGATAAGGGACGTTTTATTCAGGCTGTAAAGTGCCTGTGCCCGTCAATCTGCAAAAGACTGGTTCCGCTGAGCGAACGGTTTGAAAATTCTGCA
>JBJEOX010000136.1:0-2887 GCA_051880935.1 Ruminococcus sp. | reverse complement strand
TTGCCAGCCATAAAATACGGAACACGGTTTGCAACCATTTCGGGGTAAAAAAGTACATATGCAAGAGAAGGACAGGCGCAGGTGTTGTCGCTGATTTCATAAAGCTTTCTGTATATCTTGCGCAAATCCTCCTGCTTGACCGACCTTGTAATAAATTCCACATTGTCAAAGTGCTTTTTGGCGTTTTCTATGCTCTGTCTTGCACTGTCGGACATATACGGAATTTCCCACGTCAGTGCAAGCACACGTAAATTTTTCACCTTTGCAAGGTAGTACAAAAGATAGGTGGAATCCTTGCCGCCCGTATAGAAAAGCGCCACGTCAAAGCGTGACTTTTTTGCCCTCGGAATTTCTTTGACGATAGGCACAATGCTTTTCAGCTCTTTTGTGTCGTCGATTGTCTGGCACATAGGGCACAAGCCGTTTTTGTCAAATTCAATTCCCGGAATTATAAAGTCGTTTGCACTGCAATTTCTGCAAAACCTTGCCTCGTTAATTGACTCAGGTATTTTTCGGATTTTGTCCGTTGCGACAACCTGTTTGTTTAAAAGTTTACCAAGTATATTTAATTCATTTTCGCTAAGCTCTTTCGGCAGTGAAGAAATTATTTCAGCCTGTCTGCGTGAGATTTTAATTTTATTTTTAAACAGGTTTTCTTTATTCTGTAAGCCGTAGTAACCAAGCTGATTGTCCTTTAGCTTCCAGCGACTCTGAAGTGAGTAGGTCATTGCTTTGCTCCCGAATAAATAATTATTTAAGCTGTTCTTCCCATTTTTCAGCCTTGAATCCAAGCAGAACCTTGTCACCGTCAACAAGCACAGGGCGTTTTACAAGCATACCGTTGCTTGCCAACAGCTCGTATTTTTCTTCGTCGCTCATAGTCGGCAGCTTCTCTTTGAGATTCATCGACTTATAAAGCAAGCCGCTTGTGTTGAAAAATTTTTTCAGCTCAAGTCCGCTTTTGTTGTGCCATTCTTTAATTTCGTCAGCTGTCGGATTGTTTTCAACAATGTGCCTGTCTGTGTACGAAAAACCGTTGTCGTCAAGCCACTTTTTTGCCTTTTTGCAGGTTGTACATTTTGGATATTCTATAAATAACATAAATACTCCTCCTTTTTGATTCCTTAATTATAAGATAATATTGTAAAAAAATCAACATAAATTGTGAATATTTTGTTATTATTGTTGCAAAATCTGAATGTATATTGTATATTATTATTGATTGATATTTATTTTATATGGAAGTGAAATTATGAAATATATCCACCTCTCCGACCTCCACATAGGAAAGCGTGTAAACGAGTTTTCAATGTTTGAGGATCAGGAGTATATACTCTCACAAATAATCAGGATAATCGACAGCGAAAAGCCTGATGCCGTTCTGATTGCAGGCGATGTTTACGACAAGTCAATTCCGCCGTCGGAAGCGGTGACATTGTTCGACAGATTTCTCTGCCTTTTGTCGGAACGGAATTTGCAGGTATTTGTCATCAGCGGAAACCACGATTCACCCGAACGTCTGTCTTTTGCATCACGCCTGATTGAAAAAAGCGGAGTGCACATTTCACCTGTATATAACGGTCATATCGAACCGTTTAAAATGAAAGACGAGTACGGTGAAGTGAATATTTATATGCTGCCGTTTGTTAAGCCTGCAAACGTAAGAAGATTTTTTGACGACAGGGAAATCGCAAGCTATACCGACGCAATAGACGCCGCAGTTTCGGAAATGAACGTAAACAGCGAAAGCAGAAATGTTCTTATAACGCACCAGTTTGTGACGGGCGCAAACCGTACCGAATCGGAGGAAATTTCAGTAGGCGGTACAGATAATGTTGACGTTTCGGTGTTTGACGACTTTGACTACGTTGCACTCGGACATCTTCACAGACCGCAAAACTGCCTTTCAGAAAGAGTACGCTACTGCGGAACTCCGCTTAAATATTCCTTTTCCGAAGCGAATGATAAAAAGTCGGTCACTGTAGTTGAGCTGAAAGAAAAGGGAAGTCTTGAAGTGCGCACAGCAGACCTTGTGCCAAAGCATGATATGTGTGAAATCAAGGGAAAATATGAAGAATTAACTGCAAAAAGCTTTTATGAGAATACCACCTATCAGACAGACTATATGCATATAACGCTCACAGATGAGGAGGATATTCCCGACGGAGTCGGCAAGCTCCGAACGATTTATCACAATCTTATGAAGCTTGACTACGATAACAAGCGCACACGCTCAAATTCTCAGATAACAGGTGCTCAGAAAGTTGAGGAAAAGACGCCGCTTGAGCTGTTTGAGGATTTTTATGAACTGCGGAACAATCAGCCGATGAGCGAGGAACAGAAGGAATACATAAGCTCGCTGATTGAAAGCATTTGGGAGGAGGAAATATGAGACCGATAAAATTAACAATGTCTGCTTTCGGACCGTATGCAGGAGAAACGGTAGTTGATTTTGAAAAGCTCGGCGAAAACGGAATTTATCTTATCTCAGGCGATACGGGAGCTGGCAAGACTACTATTTTTGACGGAATTGTCTATGCTTTGTACGGGGAGGCAAGCGGTGAAAAACGTGAGGTGTCAATGCTGCGTTCAAAGTACGCTCAGCCCGATACGCCGACCTTTGCAGAGCTTGTTTTCAAGTACGCCGATAAGCAATATACAGTCAGAAGAAATCCTGCCTATATGCGCAAAAAGTTGAAGGGAGAAGGATATACTGCGCAGTCTGCGGACTGTTCTTTTACTTATCCCGACGGCAGAGTAGTTACAAAAAAGACGGAGGTTGATAATGCTGTAAAAGATACTATCGGCATTTCAAAAGACCAGTTTTTACAGATTGCAATGATAGCGCAGGGGGATTTTCTTAAATCGCTCACTGCCGGCACAGAAG
>JBJEOX010000135.1:0-2898 GCA_051880935.1 Ruminococcus sp. | reverse complement strand
TTACACAGCCCTGTGTGCCCATATTGCCGCCGAATTTATCAAAGTAGTGTCTAACTTCACCTGCTGTTCTGTTGCGGTTGTCAGTGAGAGCCTCAACAATTACAGCAACGCCGCTGGGACCGTAGCCCTCATATGTAACAGCCTCGTAGTTTGTGGAATCATTATCGTTGGCTGCCTTCTTGATTATACGTTCAATGTTATCGTTCGGCACGTTTGCAGCCTTTGCCTTAGCAATACAGTCCTTGAGCTTTGAGTTAACGCTCGGGTCAGCGCTGCCGCCCTCTTTGATTGCAACAATAAGCTCTCTGCCGATTTTAGTAAAAACCTTAGCTCTTGCAGCGTCATTTTTACCCTTTTTCTGTTTAATTGTACTCCATTTGTTATGTCCTGACATAAAATTCATTCCTTTATAATAAAGTAAATCTATCTTTATAAGTATATCACAAGCCTTTATAGTCTGTAAATAAAAAAAGTTATTACAGTTTTGTAATAACTCCATTGTCAAAACATTATAATAGTGATATAATACTCTATTATATAAAAGTAAATAATACGTAAATGAAGTTTTGAAGGGAAGTAGAAAAATGATTAAGTCAATGACCGGATTCGGTCGGTGCGAGGCTGAAATCAACGGCAGAGAAATCACCGTTGAAATCAAAAGCGTAAACCACCGTTATTTTGAATTTTCCTGCCGTACTCCCAGAGGCTACGGTTTTCTTGACGATAAACTGAAAAGCTATGTCAATTCAAGAGTGTCAAGAGGAAAAATTGATATGTTCGTAACCGTCGGTGCAAACGACGAAGCTCCATCGGAGGTAACGGTAAATCATCAGCTTGTGTCAGGGTATCTTAACGCAATGAAAGAAATCAGCGATACCTACGGTGTGGAAAACGACGTAACCGTTGTTTCGCTTTCACGTTTTCCTGACGTATTCACAGTTCATAAGCCTGCCGAGGACGAAGAACAGATTACTAACGACGTTCTCTCGGTTGCAAAAACTGCTATTGATTCATTTATTGCAATGCGTGAAACCGAGGGGGATAAGATGAAAGCCGATATTTTAAGCAGAGCAAACACAATTCTCTCAATCGTCGGTGAAATTGAGGAGCGTTCTCCGCAGACCGTTGCGGAATATGAGGAACGCTTGCTTGAGAGAATCAAGCAGACCCTTGAAGATTACGAGGTTGAAATTGACGAGCAGAGAGTATTAACCGAGGTTGCGGTTTTCTCCGATAAGGTTGCCGTTGCCGAAGAAACAGTAAGATTAAGAAGTCACTTTGCTCAGCTTGAAAAGTTCCTTGAATATGATGAGCCTGTCGGCAGAAAAATCGACTTCATAATTCAGGAAATGAACCGAGAGGCAAATACAATCGGCTCAAAGGTTCAGGACGCTGTTCTTGCCCACAAGGTAGTTGATATCAAGAGCGAAATTGAAAAAATCCGTGAGCAGGTACAGAATATAGAATAACAGACCTAACATTTTAACCAAGCTGATTTTTTTAGGTCAGATTGGGAGAGAAACTAAAATTCAATTTATAATTTACAAATAATAATTATCAATTGCGGTGGCGGTTTTCAGCCGCAATATAGATTAATTCGGGCATTAAGCTTATGAATTATTTTAAGCTATATGCTCGACCTCAATTGTTAATTGCACTTTGTTAATTGTTAATTAATAAAATAAGGGGTAAATATGAAACTTATCAATATCGGTTTTGGAAATCTTGTAAGCTCCGACAAGCTTGTTGCGGTAGTCGCACCTGTTTCAGCTCCCGTCAAGAGAATCGTTCAGGAAGCAAAGGCTGACGGAATGCTGATTGATGCAACCTGCGGAAGAAAGTGCAAGTCTGTTCTGATTACCGACAACAACCACGTTGTGCTTTCCGCAATTTCCTGCGAGGCAATTCAGAACAGAACCGAGGAAAGTGAGGAACAGAAGGATGAACAGTAAAAAAAGGGGAATGCTCGTTTTGTACACAGGCTCGTCGGGCGTGGGCAAAGGAACGATAATGCACGAGCTTTTAAAGCGTGATAAAAATATCAGGCTTTCTGTTTCAAACACAACACGTCCTCCCAGAGAAGGCGAGATTGACGGAGTTCACTATAACTTTGTTACCAAAGAGCAGTTTGAAAGCCTTATTCAGAAGGACGGCTATCTTGAATACGCAGAATACTGCGGAAACTATTACGGCACACCGAAACAGCAGGTTGAGGATATGCTCAATCAGGGCTATGACGTCTTTCTTGAAATTGAGGTTTGCGGAGGACTTCAGATTATGGAGAAGTACCCCGACGTTCTCAGCATTTTTGTACTTCCTCCGTCAATGGATACCCTTGAAAAGAGGTTGAGGGACAGAAATACCGAGGACGAAGAAACAATCCTCGAACGTCTTGGTCAGGCAAAAAGAGAAATCGGCTGTAAGGATAAATACAGGTACGTTGTAGTAAACGACAATCTTGATGACGCAGTTGACGAGATTCTTGATATTCTCAAAAAAGCAAAGTCAGTTACATAATAAGTTTAAATATCCGTGTAAATTCACACGGGAGAGATAAATATTTTAAGAAGAGTAAGGAGAATTATTATGCACAGAGTAAATGTTGATGAATTATTTGAGGGCAAGCAGAGCAAATACGCACTTGTAGTAGGTGTGTCAAAAAGAGCAAGACAGATTACACAGCAGTTTGAAGATGAAAAAACCGTTACCGAAGAAAAGCCCGTTCTTCTTGCAATTGAAGAAATAAAAAATCACGAAATCAACCTTTTAGAGCCCGACGAAGATGAGCTCTGATTTAGTCGCAAGAATTGCAGTTGAAAACACGGCTTATTCATTTGATAAGCCGTTTGACTATCTTGTACCGCAACAGCTTTCAAACCGCTGCAAGGTCGGTACACG
>JBJEOX010000134.1:0-2920 GCA_051880935.1 Ruminococcus sp. | reverse complement strand
CTGCTTGTCGGAATCGAACTTCTGAAAAGCTCAATCGGCAAGATTTTTTCTCCCGACTCCTCAACAGAAATAACGCTTGTTTCTGCTTGTATTCTTGTCGCTTCGGTTGTTGTAAAACTTTGGATGTACTTCTTTAATAAAATTCTTTCAAAGAAAATTAACTCCTCTGCGCTAAAGGCAACCTCTCTTGACTCGCTGACCGACTGCGTTGCAACAACGATTGTGCTTCTCGGTCTTGTGGTTTCAAACCTTACGGGACTTATGATTGACGGCTACCTCGGTGCGGCTGTTGCATTATTCATTCTGTTTACGGGCGTGAGCACATTTAAGGAAAGCCTTTCTCCCCTGCTCGGCAATCCTCCCGACGCTGAATTTGTAAGCGATATCAAGGACACAGTAATGCAAGACGATATGATTGTGGGAATCCACGATTTGATTGTTCACGACTACGGTCCCGGAAGATGTATAATCTCGCTCCACGCCGAAATTCCGAGCAACGAGGACATTTTAAAGGCACACGATTCGATTGATTTGATTGAAAAAACGCTTGAGCGAAAGTTCAACTGTATGGCTACAATCCATATGGACCCGATTGCTACCGATGACGAGTACACACTTAATCTGAAGGATAAGGTGTGCAGGGCATTGTGCGGTGATGACAGCGGATTTTCAATCCACGATTTCAGAGTTGTAAAGGGAGACACGCACACAAACGTAATTTTCGACCTTGTTGTGCCACACGGAATTAAGCAAAGCAATGATGAAATCCGCAAAACTGCAAAAGAAAAAATCCGTACAATCGACCCTAAGTTAATCCCCGTTATGCATATTGAAAAATCATTTACAGAACAATAAAACAAAGACTGTCATAAAGTAAAAGCTCTATGACAGTCTTATTTGTTATAAATATTATAAACGATAATTTGTCGAGTGCCTCGGCTAAATTATCGTTTATTTTATCGCCGCAAATCCTATACATTCCCCACCCGTATGCGCTGTTACTGCACTGCCGATTTGAAAGCACCACGACTTTTTGAATCCCATTCTGTGCGCCTGACGTTTAAGCGAAAACAAAAGCCCCTTGTTGATTTTGTAGCCGTAGCCGATTACGATAAAATCCTTTGACGGCTTATTTTTGTTTACAAAATCAGACATCAGGCTGTCTGCAATTCTGTAAAGACTTCCTCTGTATTTTTTTCCGCTTTCAAGCATACCGTTTTCAATTGAAATACACGGCTTTATGTTAAGCATTGACGCTCCGAAATGCGCAACACCCGATATTCTTCCGCCTGCTTTCAGGTAATCAAGGCTGTCGGGAACAAACGAACAGCACACGTTTTTCCTCTGACTGCAAATGATTGACACGCACTCGTTAAGCGAGTGATTTTTGCCCAGTCTGCCGACTATTTCACACGCCTTAATTATCAGCGCACCTGCGCCGATTGAGCCGCTCCGGGAATCTACCACCTGCAATCGTGACGGCGGAAACTCCTTTGAAGCAATGACGGCGTTCTGATATGAAACCGAAAGCTTTGACGAATAGGCAATATGGATTACCCTGCAATCGGGATATTTGCGAAAAATTTTTCTGAAATGCGCTGAATATTCGCCGAGGTTCGGCGCAGAAGTAACGGGCAGTTTATTGGATTCTTTAAAGAATTGCTCTGCCTCTGCAACGTCAAAATCGCCGTCATAAAACATTTTTCTGCCGAATGTCACGTGCATAGGCAGTATTTCAATGCAGTTAGGAACGCTTATTTTCCAAGGCAAATCCGAGCCGCTTTCGGTTGAAATAATTATTCTGCTCAAACAAATTTCCTCCGTTAAGTAAATATCAAAGTGCCCCCAACCTTTGCGGTTGAGGGTACTTCGGCAATCCGAAAATAATCCGGACTGAAAGTCGGAAATATCTTCCGGCTCTGCCAGGGAAACACTGATTAAATCGTTTGTGCATATTGCGCCGTCAGATTTTTCGTTAGGTTGCACAAATAAACCGCAGTAATGCTGACGCATTACGAGGATTTTTTTGGCAAGCCGGCGGAAAATATGCAAGCAGCTTTCAGCGTGATTTATTCAGTGTTTTCCTTAATCACTGACAGCCGCTTTTTGCAACAAAGCTCTGGCAGTCTGTGCACTGACAAACCGTCGGATTTGCCTCGTGAGTACCTACTTTGATTGACTCAAGCGAGCAGAAATTCTTTGTGCTGTTGTGATTTTTGCAGTTTGTTACGGTGCAGGCAATGCTCTGATTTGCATATGAATTGTCTGTCATTTTTCTTCACCTCATTAGATTTTGTGCGGTATTTCCGCTTGACAATACCGCACATACCGGTGCGGTGCTGTCCCTATTATTTTTAATCGCTTTAATCAAATTATACGCACCGATTTCAAAATTTATAATAAAATGTATTGAGGTGAATTGCATATGGATGTTCTGTCAGCTGTCATTCTGGTTGTTTTTGCCGTAATAGGCGTTATTTCGGTTGTACGTGACCTGACGTGCTTTCTGTTCAGATACAAAAACGACAATTCGGTGATGTTTGTCACTCCGATAAACGGAAAATGCGATGACGCCGAGCTTATTTTGCGAAGCGCTGCCGCAAAGGTCAGATGGGTAAGCCGTGGCAAGCACGATTATGTAATCTGCCTCGACTGTGATATGGACGATGAAACAAGGCAGATTTGCGAAAAAGTCTGCGAGGAATACGGTTTTGCAAAACTTATGAGCAAAAATGAATTCTTAGAAATGATGAAGTCAAGTGCCTCGACACGCAATTCGAGCAGATAGGATGATATAGCAAAAATTATTCTGCCCGACCGTTTCGGAGCAATTCCCAATAACGTAAAAATAATTTTATAAATTAGCAAAAACTGCCCCGAAAGTAATTTTCAGGGCAGTTTTATTTTATTAGATTGATTT
>JBJEOX010000133.1:0-2922 GCA_051880935.1 Ruminococcus sp. | reverse complement strand
TACCGGCAGATTCAGCAGAGGTTTCCGACTGCGAGGCAGTTGTGTCGGTTGTCTGACTGCTTTCTGACAATGAACATGCCGCAAACGAGCAAACCATTGTCAATGCAAGCAATACAGAAAGTAGTTTTTTCATAAAAATACCTCTTTTTTATAAAATTTATGTTTTCATACTTCTGAATATTATATATATTTTACCATATTGCATTGTAATTTATCAAGGATTTTTTACATTATTTTTCAGCAATATTATTTATTTTGTTACAAAAAACACTTTACTTTGCTAACGTGATAATGCTATAATAAGGTTATTATTTTTATTGGAGGAGATTTTAATGAAAAAACTTACTGCATTCATTCTTTCAGCACTTATGGCTGTTACAGCTCTTACAGGCTGCGGCGGACAGTCATCAAGCTCTGAAGCATCAAAGGACAACTCAGGCTCACAGAGCTCAACAGGCGACTGGAGCTACATTGCAGACAAGGGCGACCTTGTTATCGGCATTACATATTTTGAGCCGATGAACTACAAGGACGAAAACGGCGAGCTCACCGGCTTTGAAACAGAATTTGCCCAGAGCGTTTGTGAAAAGCTCGGCGTAAAGGCTACCTTCCAGAAAATCGACTGGGATTCAAAGGAAGTTGAGCTTAACGCTAAGACTATTGACTGCATCTGGAACGGTCTTACAATCACAGATGAAAGACAGGAAAATATGGGTATTTCCACTCCCTATATGGAAAACAAGCAGGTTATGGTAACTAAGGCTGAAAATGCTGACAAATTCACAACAGCAGAGGCTGTTAAGGGTGCAACAGTTGTTGCAGAGAAGAAGTCGGCAGGTGAGGACGTTGCAAAGGATGACGAGTTCTTCAAGGAAGCAAACTACGTTTCCGTTGACTCACAGGCAAAGGCACTTCTTGAGGTTAAGTCAGGCACAGCTGACATTGCAATCATCGACTATGTAATGTCAATCGGCACAATTGCCGACGGCACAGACTACGCTGACCTCAAGGTTGTTGAGGGCAAGGACTTTGCAAAAGAGCAGTACGGTATTGCTGTTCGCAAGGGCGACGCTGAAACATTACAGAAAATCAACGACGCTGTTCAGGCTGTTGCCGACGACGGCAAGCTCGAAGAAATCGGAAAGAAGTACAACCTTGAGGACCTTCTTCTTGTAAAAGCAAAGTAAGCTAAGAACGGATTTGGGATAATGAACGAATTTATCAATGTTACTCAGCAGCTCTTCAAGGGCTTTGGTGAGAACTGCTTTATATTTGCAATTACACTTCTGCTTGCACTTCCGCTTGGACTTATAGTTTCTATGGGCTCAATGTCGAAGTTCAAGCCGCTTAAGTGGCTGACAAAGGCGTTTGTATGGGTTATAAGAGGAACTCCGCTTATGCTACAGCTTTTTGTGGTGTTCTACATTCCGCCGCTTGTGTCAAACGGCAGCTTTAATTTTCCGAGAATGCAGGCGGCGCTGATTGCATTTGTAATCAACTATGCGGCGTATTTTTCGGAAATTTACCGAGGCGGAATTGAGGCAATTCCAAAAGGACAGTACGAGGCAGGACAGGTGCTCGGAATGAAGAAATCTCAGATTTTCTTCAAGGTAGTGCTTATGCAGGTTGTTAAAAGAATAACAGCTCCTATCGGCAACGAGATTATCACGCTCGTTAAGGACACCTCGCTTGCAAGCGTAATTGCAATTCCCGAAATACTGATGAACGCAAAGGATTTTTCAATGGAAGGTCTTATCTGGCCGCTGTTCTACTCGGCTGTGTTCTTCCTTGCTTTCTGCGGAATACTGACGCTTCTCTTCTCGTTTATTGAGAAAAAGCTCGATTACTACAAGGGTTAAGGAGGAACGGATATGTCGCTGTTAAAGGTTGAAAATATACAGAAAAGCTTTGGCAAAACTCAGGTTTTAAAGGACATCAGCTTCTCGCTTGAAAAGGGCGAGGTTCTGGCGATTATCGGTTCTTCGGGCTCAGGCAAGACAACGCTCTTAAGATGCCTTAACTTTCTTGAAACACCGCAGAGCGGAAAAATTACGGTAAATGACAGCGTTCTGCTCGACTGCGCAAGCAAAGCAAAGGTAAGCGACGCTGAAATCAGAAAAAACAGACTTCATTTCGGACTTGTTTTTCAGTCTTTTAATCTTTTTCCGCAGTACAAGGTGATTGAAAATATCACCCTTGCTCCGAAGATGCTTGCAAAGGAGCAGATAAAAAAGAGCGGAGAATTTATGGGCGCAAAAACCTATAAAGAGGCGCAGGAGCTTATCGAAAAAAATGCGCTTTCACTGCTTGAAAAGGTCGGTCTTTCCGAAAAGAAGGACTCCTACCCCTGCAATTTAAGCGGCGGTCAGCAGCAGCGTGTTGCTATTGCAAGGGCGCTTGCGCTGAATCCCGACGTGCTCTGCTTTGACGAGCCGACCTCGGCGCTTGACCCCGAGCTTACGGGTGAGGTGCTCAACGTAATAAGAGGACTTAAATCCTCCGACAGCACGATGATTGTTGTTACTCACGAGATTGAATTTGCACGTGACGTAGCGGACAAAATCATCTTTATGGCTGACGGCGTAATCGCAGAGGAAGGTACTCCCGAGCAGGTTATCGGCAACCCGCAGAATCCGAGAACGCAGGCGTTTTTATCAAGATTCAATCAATATGCAAAATAATTTTTCGGCTCAGAGTTTGTTGCTTTGAGCCGATATTTTATTGACAATAATTAATATACGGTATAAAATTATATAAAAATCATTTATAAAATATAAACGATAATTTAGCGGTGAATTATAGCAACGTTTACGTAGGGACACGGCGAGCCGTGTCCACACAAAAATTGCAACGCAATTTTTGTGAATGGGACGTGTGGGAACCCGTCCCCTACGATTGTAACTGAAACGTTTGGATTATATC
>JBJEOX010000132.1:0-2924 GCA_051880935.1 Ruminococcus sp. | reverse complement strand
GGCTATCGCTGCGGATTCCTCGGACTTCTGCATATGGCGATTATTCAGGAGCGTCTTGAGCGTGAATATCAGCTCGATTTGATTACCACTGCGCCGAGCGTTATTTACAGAATCACACGTACGGACGGCACCGTTGAGATGATTGACAACCCGACAAATTATCCCGACCCGTCGCTTATTCAGACGGCTGAGGAGCCTGTTGCGGACGCTCATATCTACACGCCGAAGGAGTACGTCGGCAACATTATGGAGCTTTGTCAGGACAGGCGCGGCACGTTTGTCGATATGCAGTACATTGACGCCGACAGAGTGGATTTGCACTATATTCTTCCGCTTGCCGAGATTATCTACGACTTTTTCGACACGCTCAAATCACGCACGAGGGGCTACGCTTCATTCGACTACGAGATGAAGGAGTACGTTCCGAGCGAGCTTGTAAAGCTTGACATTATGCTCAACGGAGAGGTTGTGGACGCACTTTCGTTCATCATTCACAAGGACAAGGCGTACGGCAGAGCGAGAAAAATGGCTGAAAAGCTTAAGGAGAAAATCCCCAGACAGCTTTTTGAAGTGCCGATTCAGGCTTGCATAGGCGGAAAAATCATTGCGAGAGAAACCGTAAAGGCTATGCGCAAGGACGTGCTTGCAAAGTGCTACGGCGGCGACATCAGCCGAAAGAAAAAGCTGCTTGAAAAGCAGAAGGAGGGCAAAAAACGTATGCGCCAGCTCGGCTCGGTAGAGGTTCCGCAGGAGGCGTTTATGGCTGTTTTGAAGTTGGATACGGATTAAGTTTAATTCGGAATGCGTAATTATTGATATTGTAAAAATAATCTGTGCGAAGTATAAAAAATAAATTTCTGCATACACTTGAAATAGCCGAAAGCATATGATATAATATGTATAGGCGAGAACGAAGTAAATTCAAGCTAACAAAGCGACCCCCTCACAGAGTGCCTTCTGTGAGGGGGTCTTGTTTTTAGGCTTGTTGTCACTTATGGTGTTTGTCAAGCCATTTGCAAATATAGCGGCAAACTAAATTTGCTGCGACAGACACAAAGAACGAAGTTAATATATCCAAGCTAACACCTCCCATCCGTTGCCGTAATGGGTGTGACAACTATATAATTATACCACAAGCACTATTTACATTTCAATTGTAATTGAATAAAAAAGCCGAGTACCTCGGCACGTAATTCGTGAAGACAGCTTCTGCTGATTTAAAGCCTTTTGTGCCCGAGCGCAACCGAGCAATTTCCTATAACGTAAAAAAGGTCGGGCAACCGTTTTGCGGTTAACCCGACCTTAATTCTTTTATTTACGTTCAGTTGTGCAGAATTATGCCTTGCCAACCGAGCCGAAGAGTTCCATCTTCTCCTTAACAGTTGCCTTGATAGCCTCTGCACCGGGAGCGAGGAGCTTTCTGGGGTCAAAGCCCTTGCCCTGAAGGTCCTTGCCTGCCTCGATGTACTCTCTTGTTGCTGCTGCAAATGCGAGCTGGCACTCTGTGTTTACGTTAATCTTTGAAACGCCGAGTGAGATTGCCTTCTTAATCATATCGGCAGGAATGCCTGTGCCGCCGTGAAGTACGAGGGGCATTTCGCCTGTGAGCTGCTGGATAGCGTCGAGTGTTTCAAAGCTTAAGCCCTGCCAGTTTTCGGGATACTTGCCGTGAATGTTGCCGATACCTGCTGCGAGCATTGTAACGCCGAGGTCTGCAATCTGCTTGCACTCTTCGGGGTCTGCACATTCGCCTGCGCCGATAACGCCGTCTTCCTCGCCGCCGATTGAGCCAACCTCAGCCTCAAGTGAAAGACCGAGCTTTTCGCAGGTTGCAACGAGTTCCTTTGTCTTTTCGATGTTCTCCTCAATCGGATAGTGTGAGCCGTCGAACATTACTGAGCTGAAGCCTGCTTCGATACAAGCCTTTGCGCCTTCGTATGAGCCGTGGTCAAGGTGAAGTGCAACGGGAACTGTGATGTTGAGCTCCTCGAGCATACCGTTAACCATACCGACTACTGTCTTGTAGCCGCACATATATTTTCCTGCGCCCTCGGAAACACCGAGAATTACGGGAGAGTTAAGCTCCTGTGCTGTTAAAAGAATTGACTTTGTCCATTCAAGGTTGTTGATGTTGAACTGACCTACTGCATAGTGGCCTGCCTTTGCTTTTGTAAGCATTTCTTTAGCATTTACTAATGGCATTTTAATCTTCCTTTTGTAAAAAATTTCAGCAGAAAAACGTCTTTCCCTGTTGAGTTAATTTTATTATACAATATATTTTTTTAAATATAAAGCCTTTTGCGGAAAGTTTTTGATAATTTTTTAACAATTTATCAATTTGCCTTGCTTATCGGCGCATTTTGATGAATTATCACGAAATTTTCATAATTTACTCACACACTTGTTTCATTACTTTGTTGCTTTTGAAAAATTTAAGTTGTATAATTAAACTATAATTTAGAGTGGAGAGTGGAGTGTGGAGTTAAGGGTCGCTTCGCTCCGAATTTATAATAGTGCGTGTTGATTGGATAAGTTTGTTTGCCTTGGATTGATTGATATATCGGCAACGTTTCGGGACGTGTGGGAACCCGTCCCCTACGATTGTAATTCAAACGTTTCCTCTAAATCCGTAGGGGACGGCATCCCTGACGTCCCATTCACAAAAATTGCGTTGCAATTTTTGTGTGGACACGGCTCACCGTGTCCCTACGACTAAAAACAAACGTTAATTTAATATTGTAGCGAGCGACGCCCTCGTCGCTCACGGATATCACTCAAACGTTGTTGTAAGGAATTTGAGCGACGAGGGCGTCGCTCGCTACAGTTATAAAATAAACGTTTCCTATATTGCCGTAGGGGAAGGCATCCTTGACGTCCCGAAACGTCACCTATATATCTATTTATAATTCGGGCAACCGATTTAT
>JBJEOX010000131.1:0-2925 GCA_051880935.1 Ruminococcus sp. | reverse complement strand
AAATACACAGTCGGCAATATTTTACGCCTTACCGAGGGCAGTCTTGCTCCCGTAGCCTGTCTTGACTACAATCCCGTCGGTTGTGAACGGAGCGGCGAATGTCCCACCCTGCCAATCTGGAAAGGGCTTAACAAGGTTATCTGCGATTATCTTGACGGAATTACCTTGCAGGATATTCTTGATACGCAGAAGGACAAGCTTGCAAATGATTATGTCATATAGTCGATTATCTCTACAGGCAAATTGAGTTAAAAAGTCGGAGATTTCGGAGAAAACAGAATTAAAAGGTTGTACTAAAGCAACGGTTTGAACGTTGTGTTTTAGTACAACCTATTTTTTTACAATAATTTCTTTTTTGCTTGACAAAAGGAGTATGAAAGTGTATTATAATACTTACTAATCATATAGGATTTATATGTTACGCATTTATAATTAACAAAAACAGCAAACCTGAATAAACAGATATAGAGAATAATTTTCTCGCAATTAATAAGATTTGAGATGGATTACTATGAACTTTAACTTTGACAATCAAGATATCTTAAAGAATATGTACAAAGGCAGTTTCGGCATTGAAAAAGAGAGCCTGAGGGTAAACACAGACGGTTTTCTCTCTCACACCCCTCACCCGTTCGGACGCAATCCGCACATTGACAGGGATTTCTGCGAAAATCAGGTTGAAATCGTCACCGACGTTTTTGACGATACAAGCTCTGTTTACAATCAGCTTTCTGCACTGCACAATACAGTTGTACAGAAATTAAAATACCTTGAAACAGGCAGTGAAATTCTCTGGCTGTTTTCAAATCCGCCCTACGTAAAGGGTGAAAGCGACATTCCTATTGCAAGCTTTAAGGGCAGTCTTAGGGGCAAGGAAATATACAGAAAGCACCTTGCCGAAAAATACGGTAAGAAAAAAATGCTCTTTTCGGGAATCCATTTCAACTTTTCCTTTGCCGATGAGCTTTTGGAGTACGGATTTAAGGAGAGCAGAATTAAATCCTTTGCCGATTACAAAAACAATCTCTACCTAGAGCTTGCAAAGAAAATGACAAAATACAGCTGGCTGATTGTGTATCTTACAGCCGCAAGTCCGATAACAGACGGCTCATTTTTTGACGACAGCGCAATCGGAAAGGACGTTATAACGCCGTTTTCGTCTGCAAGGTGCAGTGAAATTGGCTACTGGAATGAGTTTACTCCTGTTCTGAATTACGATAATCTTGAAAGCTACGTTGACAGTATTCAGCAGTACATAGCTGACGGCTTGCTGAAATCTGCTTCTGAGCTTTATTACCCGATAAGGCTTAAGCCTCTCGGTGCAAATTCAATTGAAAATCTTGAAAAAACGGGAGTAAACCACATTGAACTGCGTATGCTTGACTTAAATCCTCTTTCTCCCGTAGGTATTTTCAAGGAGGATATGGATTTTCTTCATATGCTGATACTCTATCTCACTTCGATTAAGGATGAAAGTTTCTCGGAAAGCGAGCAGATTTGCGCAATAAAAAATGTTAAGCAGGCGGCAAAATATGACGATGAAAATACTTTCATAAGCTTTGGCGCTGAAAGAATCCCGGTAAAGTCAGCCGCTCTGAATGTGCTTTGCGATATGCAGAATTTTTTTGAAAAATATAATCAGGACAATGCACTGAATATTATTGATTATCAGAAGAATAAAATTACCGATAAAAGCAAACGCTATGTTGAAACAATCCTTAAAAACTACAGCAAAAATTATGTTGAAAACGGTATTCGGCTTTCAATTAAGTATGCAGACAGGAGTGATTAAAATGTGCGAAATTTTAGGAGTAAGCTTTGAAAACGAAGCCTGCATAAACGATTATCTGAAAACCTTTTACAGTCACAGCAATAACCACCCTCACGGCTGGGGACTTGCTTTTGCAGACGGCAATAACATAAACATTGAAAAGGAGCCTGTTCAGGCAACAAAAAGCCGCTACCTGAAGGAGCGCTTATCTCAGCCGATTGTCGCAAAAACTGCGCTTGCGCATATCCGTTACGCAACAATCGGCAACATTGAATACAAAAACTGCCACCCTTATTCAAAAACGGACAATTCTTCAAGGCGCTGGACGCTTATCCACAACGGCACGATTTTTGACTATCCGCCGCTTTGCAAATTTCTTAAAAAGCAAACGGGCGATACCGACAGCGAACGGATACTTTTATATATTATCGAGCAGATTAATAATGCGCAGAAAGCAACAAAAGCCCCTCTTAACGCAAGTGAAAGGTTCTCTCTGCTTAACAGCATTGTAAGCGATATGTCGAGAGAAAACAAGCTTAATCTGCTGATTTTTGACGGTGAATATATGTACGCTCACACTAATTATGCCGACTCTCTGCATTACCTCGAAAGCGAAAGCGGAGTTATTTTTTCAACACTTCCGCTTTCGGACGAGGACTGGAAAAATCTTCCGCTGAACACGCTTTTTGCTTTCAGAAACGGCAAGCTTGCTTTCAGCGGCACAAACCATAAAAATGAATTTTTCGACAACGAAGAAACACTTAAATATCTGTATCAGATTTTCTCTGATTTGTAAGGAGAACGCTATGGAACTTGAGCTTATCAGACAACAATTACACAAGCGCTACATAGAGCCGACAAAGAAGAAACGTGAAAAATATATCGGCGTTGAGATTGAAATGCCGATTGTAAATCTATCGAAAAATGCCGTTGATTTTGAGTTAATTCACGAAATTACAAAACGCTTTATATCGCATTTTGAATTTTCTGTTGTCGGCACTGATGACGATGGAAACATTTTCTCGGCACAAAACACTGTTAACGGAGATATTCTGTCCTACGACTGCTCCTACAACAACCTTGAGCTTTCATTTGGCAGGGAGCAGAATTTGTTTATAATTCAAAAGCGCTTTTCCGAATACTATGATTTTCTG
>JBJEOX010000130.1:0-2936 GCA_051880935.1 Ruminococcus sp. | reverse complement strand
CTCGACTTTTTAATTTTCAAAATATCATCCTCCGGAGTTTTTATGAACACTGTTTTAATTATTCTTGCAATATATCTTTTATTAATAAATCTTATAGCCGTAATCGTTACGATTTACGATAAGCTATGCGCAGTAAAAAGACGCTGGCGTGTCAAGGAAAGCACACTTTTGCTTTTATCAGTGTTAGGTGGAAGTGTCGGTATGTATATAACAATGCTGTTAATCAGACATAAGACAAGGCATTTAAAGTTTATGCTTGGTATACCGATAATATTAATCCTTCAGCTTGTAATTGCGTTTGTGATTTGGAGATATTTGTATGTCTGAAAAACTCGAATTTATAGTTCCCGATGAATATGACGGCAAAAAGGCAATTGCCTTTTTAAGAAAATACTGTAACTTGTCTGCAAGAATGATAACACAGCTCAAGCGAAAAAAAGACGGTATTTTGATGAACGGAAAAATTTTACGCACTGTTGATTTTACGCAGGCAGGAAGCAAGGTAGAGATAAATCTGCCTGACGAGGAATCAGAAATTGTTCCTGTAGAAGGAAATCTTGATATTGTTTTTGAGGACGAGCATATTTTAATAGTTAACAAGCCTCCCTCAATGCCCGTTCACCCTGTAAAACAACATCAGACTAACACCCTTGCTAATATAGTAACTTATTATATGAATAGCAGGGAAGAAAATTACGTGTTCAGAGCAATTAACCGACTTGATAAGGACACATCGGGGCTTGTACTTATTGCGAAAAATAAATTCTGCGCAAATGCTCTTAAAAATAAAGTCAATAAGAATTATTATGCACTTTGTCACGGAAAGTTAGACTGCGGCGGAACAATAAGTGCACCAATCGGCTTAAAGGAAGATTCCAAGATTGTCCGTCACGTGCTTCAAAGCGGGAGTGTAGCAATAACGCATTATGAGGTGATATGTTCTGATGATAATATATCATTTCTTAAACTTTGGCTTGAAACAGGAAAAACTCACCAGATACGCTGTCATATGTCGTCAATCGGTCATCCGTTACTCGGTGATGACTTGTACGGCGGAAGTTTAGAGCTCATTTCACGCCAGACGCTCCATTGCGGAGAAATGACGTTTATTCATCCCGTAACCGGCAAAGAAATTTCGGTAAGCTGTAAACTGCCGGAGGATATGCAAAACATTCTCGATACAATCTCAAAATAAAATCAGAGGATTGACAATTCAGATTTTGTCAGTCCTCTTTTGTATAAATATAATAAAAATGCAATTTAAAATATAAAATTTGTGCAGAAAACGCTTGACAAATCAGTCTACAAATGGTAGTCTATAATTGTAAAATATAAGAAATCAGGTGATGTAAAGTGAAAAATACAAAACTCGGTGCAGTAGAGTCACGTTTTGCAGATTTAGTCTGGGAAAATGAACCGCTTACTACATCAGAACTTATTAAAATCTGCGAAAAAGAATTAAATTGGAAGCGCACTACTACCTATACAGTTTTGAAAAGACTTTCTGACAGAGGGCTTTTTCAGTATGTTGACGGTGTAGTTTCCGTAAAGATATCACGTGATGATTTTTACTCAATGCAAAGCAAGAATTTTGTTGACGAAGCATTTAACGGCTCTTTGCCTGCATTTCTTGCAGCCTTTACTTCAAAGAAAAAGTTATCGAAGGAAGAAGTATCAGAGATAAAAAAGCTTATTGATTCCTACGAAGGGGAATAGTAATGGAGATAATTTTTACAAAAATATTTAATATGAGCGTTGCGGCATCAATGCTCATACTGGCTGTTATTTTACTGCGGCTTATTTTAAAGAGCTCACCAAAGTGGATAAGATGTGTTTTATGGTTGCTTGTTGCATCAAGGCTTGTAATTCCGTTTTCTTTTGAATCGCCTTTCAGCCTCATTCCGAATGCACAAGCAATAAATTCAACAACACAATCATCGACTTCATATGTATCTTCGCTTGTTAGAACCGATAGCTTTCAGGCAATGCAGAACGCTGTTTCTTCGTCAGAAAATCAAGCAGATATTATCACAATTTTATCTTACATATGGATTGCCGGCGTTGGAGCTATGCTTATTTATATGCTTTTCAGTTATCTGCATTTGCATTTGAAGGTAAGAGAAAGTATTGCAATTAGGGAAAATATACTGATTTGTGACCGAATTTCAAGTCCTTTTGTTTTCGGAATTATCAGACCTCGTATTTATCTTCCGTCAGATTTGAGCGAGGAAGAAAAGTCATATGTAATTGCGCACGAGCAGGCTCATATAAAGCATCACGATAACTTATGGAAACCGCTCGGATATCTGATTCTGAGTATTCACTTTTTTAATCCGTTGTGCTGGATAGCCTTTAAGCTATTTACAAATGATATTGAGCTTGCCTGCGACGAAAGGGTAATTAAAAATTACGATACTAAAGATAAAAAAGGATATTCCACCGCACTGCTTTCCTGTAGCATTGAACGTAATATTCTTTCAGCCTGTCCTTTTTCATTTGGCGAAAGCGGCTTAAAGCAGAGAATTAAAAGCGTACTCGGTTACAAAAAGCCAACAGTCAGAATAGTTATTCTGTCATTTGCAGTCTGTCTTTTAACTGCAATGTCGTTTATGACTAACCCTATTACATCGGCTCTGGAAATCCATTCGGATAACAGGAAATCAGCAATTGAAAATCTAAAGAAAGTATCTTTTGATTTTGCCGAGGTTCCGATAACAGCACCCGTTACCGAGCCGACAACAAAGCCAACAGAGCCAAAAAAGGTTGATAAAAAGGAAGAAGAAAGCAAACCGCAGAACACTGTTGCTGAGAATGAACCTTCGGAAGAATATGTTGACGATAATTATGCAGAATACGATAACTCAAGCGAAGAATATGATAAGAGATTTTATGACGCTGTCAGCAAATTGATTATGAGTAATTCTAACAATTCACAG
>JBJEOX010000129.1:0-2959 GCA_051880935.1 Ruminococcus sp. | reverse complement strand
CTTCAATTCGGACTTCATCTCCATGGCTTCCGTCGTTTACTCTTTCGATACCTTCTATTACACCCTCGTGAGCAAGTTCACCTATTTTTGAAACAAGATCTGTAGTTCTTGTCTGATAAGGAATTTCTGTGAATACAATTTTTTCTTTTCCTTACCGCTTTGCTTGATTATCTGCGGCTCTTCAAGTGAAAGCTCGTCGATTGTAGGCATTACGATTCCGTAGCCTGTTTCCTTAACCTGTTCGTATGCCTGAGCAATCTTGTCAAACTCTTTCTGCTTTCTGGAAAGGTTGTTGATACATTCAAGCAGTTCGCACTCGTCTTTGATTTCTATTTCGGTTTCTTCCGAAAGCACCTTATAGAACAAAGAGGTGTCGATTCCTACAGATATTGTTGCTATTCCTCTGCCAAGGTCAAGGTTTGTAAGACGTGCATCGTTGATGTATTCGCACTCTGAAAGCTCGTGAATTGTCTGCTGAACTTCACGTATTTTTTCAATTTTTTTTGCCGACTCTTTGATTGAATTAAAAATTACAGACTTCAGCCAATGCTCTTTTTCAAGCTTTACAACCCACTTTGGAATGTCTACCTTGATTTCACGAATCGGAAATTCAAATAAAAGCTGTGCAAGTATCCTTTTGATTTCGTTCTCGCTTAGCTCCATACAGCTGACGGGCAAAACAGGAACCTCGTACTGCTTTGACATTTCAGCCGCAAGTGCGATTGTATGCTCAGCCTCAGGCTCAGTTGAGTTTAAAAGGACGATAAAAGGTTTATTGATTTCTCTGAGCTCGTTAATAACACGCCGTTCGCTCTCGATATAATCTTCTCTCGGTATTTCACTGAATGAGCCGTCGGTTGTAATCACAAGTCCGATTGTTGAATGGTCGGTGATTACCTTTTTTGTGCCTATTTCAGCGGCATCATCAAAAGGAATTTCCTTATCGGACCAAGGTGTTTTTACCATTCTCGGCATATCCTCTTCGCTGTAGCCGAGAGCGCTGTTGACAATGTAGCCTACGCAGTCAATCATTCTGACCTTGAAGGTTGTATTATTTCCGAGATTTATTTCAACCGATTCTTCGGGAATGAACTTCGGTTCGGTAGTCATAATTGTTCTGCCTGCCGAGGACTGCGGAAGCTCATCAACTGTTCTTCTGTAGATGTTTTCATCTTTTATATTCGGAAGAACAAGTGAGTCCATAAAACGCTTGATAAATGTTGATTTACCTGTTCTTACAGGGCCGACAACGCCGATGTATACGTCTCCGTCGGTACGTCTGGAAATATCCTGATATACGTTTCTCTCTTCCATTGTCTTCCTCCTATATTTTCGGAATCAACAGCATTTGCGAGCTGTCAAGCGTAATATTTTCCGCAGAATTTTCCGAAAGCAGTAAATCAAGCCTTGTGTTGTGACTCTTTGCTATATCCCACAGGCTTTCTCCCTGCTTTGCAAAATACAACGTCAATGCGCAGTTATCGGCAACAATCGGCTTATCTTCAAACAACTCCATACCGCACACTGCTCTTAAACGCTCTGTTTTTTCGGCACAGGCGCAAAGCTTTAATTCACATCTGACTTCAATTGTATTGTCATCTGCAAGTCGATAGCTTATGCTTGAGGTGTGCGGATGAATGTTTCGCAAAGTGTTGAAGTCGGAAGCGGTATTGAAAGTATGCTCGTAATCGCAGGTACGTTCAATTATTGTCGGAATACTTTCTTCATTGAGCGCAAGAATACAGATATTAATTTTTCCGCCTGCTTTTAGTCCGTTATCAGAATTTAACTGTTCACAGGAAACGCCGTCGGTGAAAATATCGAGTACCTTTGTGATTTTGCCGTTATCAACCTTTACGGAGATTTTCTCCATCTGAGTTTCGCTCAGAGGAACAACCTCGTTTGAAATGGAAAGCTGTTCGAACTCAGGCTTGGAAGCACAGAATACCGAATAGGAATCAACTACAATCTCCTCGTTGTCAATTACGTAGCCCTCTTCTGTAACACAGAGCATTATGTCAACAACAATTGACGGCTTTTCGGAAAGCATATCATTTTTCAGTCTTATATCATATGACATAATGTCACACTCAACATTATTGATTGTTTTTTCATCAATGCCTTCACAGTCAATAATCTGATTGAACGGCAGGAGATAATCTATCTTTCCTATCTCACCCGATTCGACGTCGGTAATGTAAAGAAGCTTAAGATTGATTTCACCGTTAATCATCAGCTTGCCCGTTACCGCCTTTGCATCGGTCAGGCTTACATCAATTGCGGAGCGCACTATTGATTCAATTGCAGGCTTATCTGCAACCGAAACCTCTTCACAAACGTTAAACTGTTCCTGACAAAGAGATTTTAAATTTGTGCAGCTTACCTTTTTCTTTAACGATTCAATACCCGAATCGTTAGACGAATAAATACTTGTCTTTGAACTCGATTTGACTTTTGCGTACAGCGAAAAAGCCCCGTGCATAACAAGTCGTCTTGGGCTTAAAGCACGGCAGTTTATGTATTCTGATTTTGTTTTGGTAATAATTACGGGGTTATCGGGCGTTTCCTTTACAGAAAAGCTCTGCGAAAAATTGACGCTCTGCTCACAACACCTGATTGTCTTTTTTATGCTCTCAACATACATTACATTGACAACGCAAGTACCGTCAATCTGGAGCTGACCTCCCGAAAGGCTTTTTGACTGGATTTTGGGTGTTAAGGTGCATTTCAGAATTTTTTCAATATCCGGACAATAATCGGGCAGAGTAAGGTCAACGTCTGCGAGCTGTTCGGCAACCGTATCAAGCACCGTAACAGGGGTGCTAAACGTTCGGTTCTCCTGATTAAACTCCATATTTATCTCTCCTTTTGATTTTATATAATAAATATATTAGAGCATTAATCAAAATATACCGTATATGAAAATTTGGCACAAAAAATGAGCCGACAAAGCGTAGGC
>JBJEOX010000128.1:0-2986 GCA_051880935.1 Ruminococcus sp. | reverse complement strand
ATTGTTTCACAATTTATACATAGGGACGTCAGGGATGCCGTCCCCTACGGATATACAGGAAAAGTTTGTAATTAATTTCGTAGGGGACGGGTTCCTACACGTCCCTAAACGTTATCAATATATCAACACAAATTCAGCAAACAAACTTATCCAAACAACACGCACTATTACAAATTCAGAGATAAAAATAATGTAGGGTAGATTTATGTTTGATAAGATAGAAATTTTTGACAAAAGATATTCCGAGCTTTCGCAAAGGCTCTATGAGCCTTCGGTTGCCGCAAATCCCGACGAATTTCAGAAGGTGATGAAGGAACTTAAGTCGATTGAAGAAATCGTGCTTACCTACCGTGACTACAAAAGCGCAGTAGAAAGCGAAAAGGAAAGCCTTGAAATTTTAGGCGAAACCTCTGATGCTGAGCTCAAGGAGCTTGCACAAACTGAGCTTGACGAGGCGAAGGCTTCAATTGAAACGCTTTCCGAAAAGCTGAAAATTCTTCTTCTCCCCAAAGACCCCAACGACGAGCGAAACGTAATTGTCGAAATCCGAGGCGGTGCAGGCGGCGAGGAGTCTGCTCTGTTCAGCGCAGTGCTTTTCAGAATGTACTCGATGTATTCGGAAAAGCACGGCTACAGGGTTGAGGTAATCAACGTTAACGAAACCGAGCTGGGCGGCTACAAGGAAATTTCGTTTATGATTGAGGGCGAGGGCGCATATTCACGCTTTAAGTACGAAAGCGGAGTTCACCGTGTTCAGCGTGTGCCCGAAACCGAAAGTCAGGGCAGGGTGCATACCTCGACAACCACAGTTGCCGTATTGCCCGAGGCTGAGGACGTTGAGCTTGAAATTGACCCGTCGGATTTGAAAATCGACACGTTCCGTTCAAGCGGCGCAGGCGGTCAGCACATCAACAAAACAAGCTCCGCAATCAGAATTACGCATATCCCGACCGGAACGGTTGTTGAGTGTCAGGACGAGCGAAGCCAGTACAAGAACAAGGACAAGGCTCTGAAAGTTCTCAAAAGCCGACTGCTCAAGGAAAAGCAGGACAAGCAGGCAAGCGAGATTGCCGCCGACAGAAAATCGCAGGTCGGAACAGGCGACAGAAGCGAGCGAATTCGCACCTACAACTATCCGCAGGGCAGACTGACCGACCATAGAATCGGACTTACGCTTTATAAGCTTGAGGACATTCTGAACGGCAACCTCGACGAAGTGATTGACGCACTTATTGCGGCTGACCGTGCCGAAAAGCTAAAGGAAAGTATGGAAAACTAATTCAGAAAACTACATTTGTTTTGTATCCAAATTAAATGGATATTTACTTGATTCAGCATTTTGTTTCAACATATATTGTCAAAATGTAGGGAACGGTCTTGACCGTTCCGAAAAGATTAGAAGTTGGCTGTAAACCGGCGGAACGGTCAAGACCGTTCCCTACACGTGTTAAATAAATATGTCAGCTAAATGATATAAAAGGTGAAGAATTTGAAAACACTTTTACTTGACAACACCGATGAAAATATAGCAAAAGCCGCCGAAATTCTGAAAAACGGCGGACTTGTGGGACTGCCCACCGAAACAGTTTACGGCCTGGCGGCAAATGCGCTTGACGGCAAGGCTGTTGCAAAAATCTTTGCGGCAAAGGGCAGACCTGCCGACAATCCGCTGATTGTACATATTGCGGATTTTTCGGACATTGAGCGCTTTAACCTTGTGCGTGAAATTCCCGAAACGGCAAAGCTCCTTGCCGAGCATTTCTGGCCCGGGCCGCTTACTATGATTATGAAAAAATCCGACGTAATTCCCGATGAAGTTTCGGCGGGACTTGACACGGTTGCAATCCGTTTTCCGAGCCACCCGACTGCACAGCAAATAATCAGAGTGTGTGGACTTCCGCTTGCCGCACCGTCGGCAAATCTTTCGGGCTCGCCGAGTCCGACAACTGCGCTCCACGTTATGAGCGATTTAAACGGCAGGATTGATGCCGTTGTTGACGGCGGAATGAGCGAAGTGGGGCTTGAAAGCACAGTTATTACGCTTGCCGAAAAAACTCCTCGTGTTCTCCGCCCCGGCGGAATCACGCTTGAACAGTTAAGGTCAGTTCTCGGCGAAGTGGAGCTTGACAACGCCGTTTTGCATCAGCTTGAAAAGGGTGCAAAGGCGTCAAGCCCCGGTATGAAGTACAAGCACTATGCGCCGAAGGCGAACGTCATACTTCTTAAATGCACCGACAGCGAGTATATTGATTATGTGAATAAACACGCAGACGAAAGCACCGCCGCACTTTGTTGCGACGAGGACGTTGAGAGCCTGAGCGTTAAGTGTTTCAGCCTCGGCAAACGCAGTGACTATCCTGCGCAGGCGCACAGGCTGTTTGATGAATTGAGAAAAATTGACGAAGATGAAAATATAAAGACCGTTTATTCACGTTTGCCTTCAATAGACGGCGTTGGAATGGCGGTTTACAACAGGTTGATAAGAGCGGCAGGCTTTGAGGTGATTGACCTTGAAAAAATGTAGAATTATCGGACTTACGGGACAGAGCGGAGCAGGTAAAAGCACCGTTGCAAGCTTTCTTGAACAAAACGGCTTTTATGTCATCAACGCCGATTTGCTTGTGCAAAAAATTTACAACAGCGGCTCGCCTTGTCTTAAAACTATTGCGGCTGTTTTCGGTGAGGATATTATCATAGATAACGGCACTCCCGACAGAAAATTACTTGCAGAAAGAGCGTTTTCATCAAAGGAAAACACCGCCTTGCTAAGCTCGATTGTTCATCCGTTTGTAGCGGCAGAGCTTTTTGCTGAAATAAAAAAAGCCGCCGAAATCGGAGCAACAACAGTTGTCTATGACGCACCGCAGCTTTTTGAGAGCAACGCAGACGTTATCTGCGATGAAATAATAAGCGTTACCTCCGAAAAATCGGTAAGGCTTGAAAGAATCTGCAAGCGTGACAATATCTCAAAAGAAAATGCGCTTAT
>JBJEOX010000127.1:0-2996 GCA_051880935.1 Ruminococcus sp. | reverse complement strand
AAGACATATATCCATCTCCACCAGTAGTTGCTATGCAGGTTTTTACAAAAAGTAATAATACCCAAAATGCACAGTATAGCTAGTACTCCCATCAGCACAAAGTAAAACAATCCTTTATTTTCTAACACGCCTGTCCAGAATTCAGCATAGGAATTTCTATCTATTAATCCCCATATTCTATGCAGATGAAACAAGCCGAAAAAAATAAAAAACCAAGGTTCAAATATTAATATTTTTTTATTTTCCACTATGTTTTCTCCCAACAAATTCGATTTATCGTTCAAACGGTTTGTTAAAGGAGCCGATTTCAATTAAATTACCCTCAGGGTCTGCTATGTAACAGGTTCTTTGTCCCCACGGTTCATCTGTGGGCTCTAAAACCGGAGTTGCTCCTTTTGACACTGCCTTTGCAAATTCAATATCAACTTCTTCAAAAGCATCTACATACAACGCAATTTCAAAATGACCGTTTACGCCTTTAAGATATTCATACTTTCTGCTTGTCATTTTTTCAAAGTTTTTTCTTTCGTAGAGCATAAAAAGTGTTCCGTCTTTTATCAGGTATACGTTTACTGCGTCTTCTGCTTCTTTTATTTCAAAGCCAAGCACATCACGATAAAATCTAATCATTGTTGCCATATCATCAACAAATAAACCAATTCCGTCTAATCTCATAGCATATCTCCGTAAATTCAGATTTTATAACACACTATAAATTCTTAATTTTCTCAACCATTAAATTAACGGTATCCTCTATTCCGCCGTTGGTGCAGTCAACAAAGTCAACCGTAATGTCGGCATACTTTTCGTAGAGCGGAACTCTTACTTTATAGACGTCGTCGAGGGTTTCGCCTTTTTTAAAGGCTATCCCCCTTGTCTTTATGTTCGTCACCCTGCGCTTGATTTCATCAAGCGGAACGTTTATGTAAAGCACATTTCCCTGTGCTTTCAAATTCTTCATTGCTTCTTCCGAAAGCACCATTGAGCCGCCTGTTGCAATTACTGTGCTGTTACATTCAAGCTCTGCTCCGACCTTTTCTTCAATGTCGAGAAAGCTGTCGAGTCCGTCCTCGTCAAGGATTTTTTGCAGGGGCTTGCCTGCAATTCGGCTGATTATTAAATCGGTATCGGTGAAGGAATAGCCCAGCGCCTTTGCAAGCAGTACGCCGAGCGTGCTTTTTCCCGAGCCGGGCATTCCGATTAAAACTATATTATCCATATCAAAGTATCCTTATATTCAGTGAGTCTGTGCTTGAAGTCGGGCAGGTTCTGTTTGACGAAAGCACAACGACCGTATCGCCCTTGTGGACAAGCCCTGTGCTGAGTGCCTTTTCCATAGCCTGCTTTGTTATTGCGTCGGAGGTGCGCTTTTCCTCGCCGATTAAGGCGGTAACGCCCCAGTTCAGGCAGAGCTTTCTGCATACACGCTGTGAGGTAACAACGGCAATAACAGGAACTTCGGGTCTGAAATGTACCATTGCCCTTGCAACTCTGCCTGTTGCGCTCTCAACAATAATAGCCTTTGCTCCTACCTCAGCCGCAATTTCCTTTGCCGCCTTGCAGATACTTCCTCTGATTGCGTTTTTATCCCTGACCGAGTGAGCTTCGATATATTCATGAAGTGCGGTAAACTCGCCGTTGCTCTCTGCCTCGGTGCAGATAGCGTCAAGCGCCTTTACGCTTTCAACAGGATACTTGCCTGCCGCAGATTCGGCGGAAAGCATAACTGCGCTGGTGCCGTCGTAAACTGCGTTTGCAACGTCGCTGATTTCGGCACGTGTAGGACGTGGTGAAGTAGTCATACTCTCGAGCATCTGCGTTGCTGTGATTACATATTTACCCCTTGCAACGCACTTTCTGATGAGCGTTTTCTGGATTTCGGGGAGCTTGATAAACGGAATTTCAACGCCCATATCGCCTCTGGCTACCATAATTCCGTCTGCGTAATCCATAATTGCGTCCATATCGTCAACACCGCTCTGATTTTCAATCTTTGCGATGATTTCAACGTATTCAAAACCGATGCTGTCGATAAAATCTCTTAAGGTTCTTACGTCCTCGTGGGTGCGGACAAACGAAGCCGCAACAACGTTTGCGCCGTGAGTAAGTCCGAATTCAATATCCTTTCTGTCCTGTGCGCTGACATAAGGCATATTGATGTAGTACCCTGGGATATTTATGCTCTTGCGGTTTTTGAGTGTGCCGCCCTTGTTGACGGTGCAGACGATTCTGTCCTCTTTAACTTCTTTTACCACAAGCGAAATAATACCGTCGTCAAGCAAAAGCTCTCTGCCGACTGCCTTTGCACTTTCAGCGTAGAAAAGGTCAACAAGCTTCGGGAATGAAAGTGCTACACCGTTTTCATCGCCCTGCTCACATTCCTTTAACAGCGAAAAGGTTTTGCCCTCTTCAAGCTTTGCTCCGCCGTCCTTAAAAGTACCCACTCTCACCTCGGGACCTTTGGTATCAAGAAGAATTGAAACATTCTTTCCGCTTTCACGGATTGCTTCCTTTATTGTTGCAAAAAGCTTTTCAAGCTCGTCATATGTTCCGTGCGACATATTTACTCTTGCAACGTTCATTCCTGCGTCAATCATTTTAAGAAGCATTTCCTTTGTGTTGCACGCAGGACCGATAGTACATACAATTTTAGTTTTTCTCATTAAAATTACGTCCCTTCGTATGGAGTTGTTTCCATTAATATATTTTCCTATACTTATTTAATTATATATTATGCAGGAGGTAATTTCAATCATTAGTTTGTAAAATATCAGATAACATTTTTCAATATTATGGGCAATTTGTTTTGCTGTCGGAAATGGGCTTATTATCCTTTTCCTTTTCCTTCTGCATAACACCCTCAATTGTACTTTTTACCGTTTTGGTTACATATTCTACCGTCAAATTTTCGTCGGTAAATTCCCTGTCCTTTACCCAGTCGTATATATTAAAACTTCTAATTTGTAATTACTAAATTCTAATGTCTATACAGTTTA
>JBJEOX010000126.1:0-3042 GCA_051880935.1 Ruminococcus sp. | reverse complement strand
GTAGGTTACCGCTATGAGCAAAGAGGTGACTGAATTTGAAAAGGTTTAACATCATTTTTATTGCCGTAATTATCACTGTCGTGCTTGTGTTTGCAGGTGCAAATATGTTTTTAATTTCTGTCAAAAACAATCCGGGAAGCAGACTCTACAGAGTTGAAATAAACCGCATAGAGCAAGCTATTATTGATAACGGATTCGGGAGCATTAATGCCGACAGCTATGACTGCATAACCAATATTGAAAAGCTGGATGATGATAATGCACAGTCCTTCTATAATACAAACAGCGATTATCTGATTAAACAAATCAACGGAGAACTCTACCGTTTTGACTACTCCTATTCCCCACAAAGCTATGATGCAATACTTATACTTAATATTTCGCTTGCGATAATATCACTTATTGCAATTGCAACATTGACATTCATAAAAATTAAAATAATTACCCCTTTCAACAAGATGACAGACCTCCCCTACGAATTATCACGAGGTAATCTTTCCGTACCGCTAAAGGAGAACAAGGGCAGATATTTCGGCCGCTTCATGTGGGGGATGGACTTGCTTAGAGAACGCCTTGAAGAACAAAAAGCAAGTGAACTCAAACTGCAAAAGGAAAAGAAAACCCTTGTACTTTCAATGTCGCACGATATAAAAACTCCCTTAAGTGTAATTGAACTATACGCCAAAGCTCTGGAAAAGGATTTATACAAAGACGAACAGAAGAAAAAGGAAATTGCCGTAAGCATCACGCAAAAATGTGACGAAATCAAGAAATATGTCAGCGAAATCATCAAGGCTTCAAATGAGGATTTTCTGAATCTTGAAGTAAATATGAATGAGTTTTATTTATCGGAAATGATAAATAAAATAACTGCATTTTACAAGGATAAGCTTGATCTGCTCAAAACAGATTTTGAAGTACACAAATACTGTGATTGTATAATTAAGGGAGATATTGACCGCAGTGTTGAGGTTATACAGAACATTATGGAAAATGCCATAAAATACGGTGACGGCAAGAGCATTTCCATTTCATCTGAGCAGGAGGATGACTGCATTATTGTATCAGTTGCAAACAGCGGATGTACACTCTCAGAAAATGAAATAACCCATATTTTTGACTGTTTCTGGAGAGGCTCAAACGTTGGCTCTAACAGCGGAAGCGGTCTGGGACTTTATATCTGCCGTCAGCTTATGATGAAAATGGACGGAGATATTTTTGCAAGCTGTTATGAAGGAATAATGAGTGTCTCTGCGGTTTTCAGAATGGTTTCCTAACATCATTACCACCATAACCGTATTCCTCACAAATACTCAGATTTAAATCCTGTCGAGTACAACATTCGGTAAAAGTTAGACTATTTTATTGTGTTTTCTTTTCTGCACATACCAACTTTTGAACAAAGAATATGAAAAGGTGATTGTTTTTATACCTACAAAATCTGATATTGAAAATGCTATAAGAACTCTGCTTGTTCGCTATAACGCTGAGTATGCTCTCCTTTTCGGCTCTTACGCACGAGAAGAAGAAACCCCCGACTCGGATGTTGATGTTGTTGTCTTTGGCGGAAGGAATTTTAAGAAGACAAACACATTTGCATTCGCCGAAGATTTACGGGAAATGATTGGCAAAAATGTTGATGCTTTTGAAATTTGCGAGGTTGATACAGGAACTCCGTTTTATGAAAATCTTATCAGGAAGGGTGTAAAAATAGCATGATAACCTCAGACACGGAACGAATTAAAAAAATTATTAAAACTTGGAACTCCCTGCAAAATCAAATCAAGGAAGATAATATAACAAAAGAAATGCTTTTGAATGATGAATTTTCGCAATGGGCTGTAACAAATCCATTGTATAACATCGGCGAGCAGGTTTATAAAATCAGCAACGAACTGAAAAATAAAAATCCTGAAATTCCTTGGAGTGTAGTTTCCGGTTTACGACACAGACTTGTTCATAATTACGATGGAATAAATTGGTCTATTATTATCTAAGTAGTCTTTGATGAAATGGGCGAATTTATTGATTCTATTGAAAAACTAATTAATGAGTAAAAAAGGCTTGACGGCTTAAATTTATATCAAAAATGAGGAAGATTTAATGAGTACATTGACAACAGACAGACTGGTTTTACGCCCATTTCGAGAAGGTGATGCCGAGATGATGTACCGCAACTGGACAAGTGATGAAAATGTTGCGAAATACTGTCATTGGCACAAACATGAGAATTTAGATACCACGGTTTGGCTTTTGAATATGTATCTTGATGAAGCTTCCTCCGGGTTTGAATATCGCTGGGCAATAACCGAAAAGGGAAACGACGAGCCGATAGGCGCAATTGATGTTGTAGGAATTACCGATGATAACAAAACAGCTGAAATCGGTTATGTGCTTTCTAAAAAGCATTGGAACAGAGGTTATGTTACCGAAGCATACAAAGCAGTTATTGATGAGTTATTTCGTAACGGTTTTACGAAAATTGTAGCAGTGCACCACGTTGACAACCCTGCTTCCGGCAGAGTTATGGAAAAATGCGGAATGCGCTTTGTCGGCTATGACAAATCAATCGCCAAATGGGGTTCTGATGTGCTTTGTGATGTCAAGCTTTATGAACTTGCAAAATAAAAAATGGCATAAATACTGACTTTTATGATTGAAATCAATCAATTACGATTAACTTGCTTACTACTGTAACATTATAAAAGCAGGCGAAGATGAAGCAAATTCATCTTCGCCTGAAATATTTTTTAGGAATTATTTGTCAAGTAAAACGCCGAGCAGAGCCTCCGGCAAACTTTCGATTTGCATATTTTTTTGGTTGGTTGCTATAAAGAGGTTGCAACCGTGCTTCTCGTTTATATAATCCATAGCGGTGTATATGCCGATTCCACCTGTATGTCCCACGCCGCCGTCAAACATTCCCCACAATCCGTAACCGTATTTCATAGAAAAGTCGGGAGAGTAATCGGCGGTCATCTCGTGATAGCTGTCAAGGGAAATCACCTTGCCGCTGCTGAGCCCCGTCATCCACTTATCCAT
>JBJEOX010000125.1:0-3052 GCA_051880935.1 Ruminococcus sp. | reverse complement strand
ATCGTGCAGATAATTGCAACAGATGTTAATTTTTTCAGATTGTTAAGTTTCATCCTCATTTAACCTCCATAAAAGTATAAAAAAACTATATCACAACAAGCATTGGTAAATCAATAGCAAAATCTCACAAAATAATCATTGATTATTAATGCTTTTGTCTGTATTATGGTAATTATTTTCAAAATAATTGATAAATTCTTCCGTGTTTATATCAGTATTTCAAATAAAGCAAAAACGGAACCTATCACAAAAGATAAGTTCCGTATAGAATTCAAGGACGTGTAGGAACCCGTCACCTGCAAAACAGATGCCAAGCAAATGCTTGATTACCGAGATACCGACGTTTATTATATAACGGACTAAATTATTCTTTGCCGTTCCAGCAGTAAGTGCAGAGCTTGCACGGAGAAATTCCGATTGATTCAATCATATCGTCAAGGCGGTGATAGCGAAGAGATGTGAAGTTTAGCTCTTTGCGGATTTCTTCAATCATTTCGCTGTAGTTTGTGCTTGTGGGGTCTGCGTAATCCGAAAGCATTTTGTCGGAATTGTCGCCCTCACGTCTGAGTATCACCCTGCGGGCAATTAAATCAAGCTCTGAGGTTGAACGTGAAAAGTTAAGATACTTACATCCGAACATAATCGGCGGACAGGCAGGGCGGATATGCACCTCTTTAGCTCCGCTGTTATAGAGGAATTCCGTAGTTTCTCTCAGCTGAGTTCCTCTTACAATTGAGTCGTCAATGAGCAAGAGACGTTTGTTTTCAATAAGCTTTTTAACGGGAATGAGCTTCATATGCGCAATTTTATTACGCTGTTTCTGATTAGTCGGCATAAACGAACGAGGCCATGTCGGTGTGTATTTTATGAACGGGCGAGTAAAAGGAATTTTCGTTTCATTTGAATAGCCGATTGCGTGGGCAATTCCCGAGTCGGGAACGCCTGCAACAACATCGGGCGTTACGTCGTCCCTCTTTGCAAGCAGACGTCCGCAATCATAGCGCATCTGCTCAACATTTACGCCCTCATAGCAGGAAGTCGGATAGCCGTAGTAAACCCAGAGGAAGGAGCAGATTTTCATTTCCTTGCCGGCAGGACTTACGGTTTCAACGCCTTCGGGAGTAATAAAGACAATCTCGGCAGGGCCAAGCTCCTTGCAGTCCTCATAGCCTAAATTAAGATAGGCAAAGCTTTCAAACGAGGCGCAGTACGCTCCGTCCTTTTTTCCTATAATAACAGGAGTACGTCCGAGCCTGTCACGTGCGGCATAGACGCCCTTTGAAGTAAGCAGAAGAATCGTCATTGAGCCTTTTATTTTCTCCTGAGCAAACTTTAGTCCCTCAACAATTGACGACTTCTGATTGATAAGTGCGGCTGTGATTTCGGTAGGATTGATTGTACCTCCGCTCATTTCGAGAAAATGAGTGTTGCCGTTGTTGTAACAATCATTTATCAGCTCGTCGGAGTTGTTGATTTTGCCGACGGTTGTAATTGCAAAACTTCCGAGGTGCGAATGAACAAGAAGCGGCTGAGGCTCAAAATCCGAAATACAGCCGATTCCGAGGTTTCCCTCAAGCTCTTCAACGTCACGCTCAAACTTTGTACGGAACGGAGAATTCTGAATGTTATGGATTGCACGGGAAAATCCGCCCTCTCCGTAAACAGCCATACCGCCTCGTCTTGTGCCGAGATGAGAATGATAGTCGGTGCCGTAAAATAAATCAAGAACACACGATTCCTTTGACGCTACTGCAAAAAATCCACCCATAAATTGAACCTCTTTATATTCAAATTTTATTTACCGTAGAAACGATTCTATACTATTTTAATATATTCGACAGATTTAGTCAATTACTTTGGAATGAAAACGGTATTCGGTAAAATTTACAGATTTATATTTCCCTAATACGGTTATCCTTTTAAGTGAGCTAAACCATAATTTAGCCGAGTGCCTCGACAAATTATGGTTTACATCACAAATAACATCTTAAAAATGCACTATAATAAAATTAAAATCAAATTCCATAAATTACCGGTCTTTTATTTCGCAAAATCTTGACATTAAACAACAAATTGTGATATACTGCTTGCTAACAAAATTCAGTAATATACTTTTGAATCATTATTTACGGTTTTATTCGAAGTGAGATAATTATGTTAAAAACAATCGGTTTTATATTGTTAGGCTATTTTTCGGGCAGTGTATTGTATGCCCGAATTTTTGCTAAATTATTTAAAAAGGATAATATGCTTGAAAACAGTAAGGACAAAAACCCCGGTACAGCCAATGCATTTATGTACGGCGGCTTCCGGTGCGGTCTGCTCACTCTTGTTTTTGACCTTGCAAAGGGATTTCTGCCCGTTTCCTTTTATATCCATCAATCAGGAGCAATGTCTGACGATGTAATTTTTTCGGCAATGATAATTGCCGCTCCCGTAATCGGCCACGCTTTTCCCGTATTTTTTAAATTCAGGGGCGGAAAAGGAATTGCAGTAAGCTTCGGCTGTCTGCTCGGTCTTGTGCCCCTCTGGCAGCCGCTGATTATTCTTGCGTTTTTCTTCATTCTTTTTTCTGTTGTTTTGCGGATTTCTCCGCATTTTTACCGCACATTTGTATCTTACATAAGCGCCCTTGTCTGTATGTTCTTTTTAGTAAAAGAGCCGGTAATCTGTATAGGTTTTTCGCTGATTACGGCGGTCGTTGTTGCAAAACTGCTTTTCAGTAAAGAGAAAAGAGAGAAACCGGAGGTCAGTTTGTTGTGGAAGCGTTAATTCTTTCCTGCGGCACGGGCGGAGGTCACAATTCGGCAGGAAAAGCAGTTATGGAGGAGCTCAAGCGCCGCAATCATAACGCCGTTATGCTCAATCCGTACAACCTGCGCAGTAAAAAGCTTGCAGGCAAAATCAACAACGCCTACATATATCTTGCGCAGAAGGCACCACGATTTTTCGGAGCCGTTTACGGTGCAGGTCAGCTTTACAGGAAGCTGCCGTTTCGCTCTCCCGTTTACTTTATTAATCATTATATGGTTTCGACTCTGAGTGAATATCT
>JBJEOX010000124.1:0-3057 GCA_051880935.1 Ruminococcus sp. | reverse complement strand
ATTGGTACGCCCCATCTTTCCACAAAAAAGAATAATTGTGAACATATATATCTTCCATTTTATACGAAAAATCTATTCCGTAACAAGAAGCAATTTCTACATATTTTTTATTATATAATTCGAAATCTTCTCTGTCACCTTTTGCACCTTCAACAGTACCATCTAAAAGCTCATTTGCTTGTGATTCTGTATATAATGCAATGTTTTCACCTAATTCCGTGTAACTAACAAGAAGATTATCGTTATCAGGACTTTTATGATTGAAGATTAATCCACTTGTTCCTTTTGTATCAAATTCAGACGGTGTGAAATACGTGATATTCTTTAATGTATTTTCAATATCTAATTCGTATTCTACAGCTGTTGTTGCTTCTATTGTCGGTTCAGCAGTAGTTGCAACAACAGCCTGTGTTGATTGATTTTGAGATTCGCTTTCAACAGTTCCAAAAGTAAAACCAATCCATAAAACGAAACAGAAGAATAATCCTATAAGTGCAAATATACCGCCTAAAACAATTAATATAATATGCCAAGCTTTTAACCTTTTTTTCTTTGGTAATAACTGAGGATTGTTATTTGTCACAAATTGCTGTTGAATAGGATTAAGAGGTTGCTTAACAGGAACACCGCAACCGTCGCAGAATTTTGCGTTCTCTTTCAATTCATTTCCACAATACTGACATTTCATAAAAATCTCCCCTCATTGTTACATATAATAACTTTACAAACATAATACAACATTATTTGTAAAAAGTCAACAATATATAACAATTCAGGGAAAATTATTTATGCAAAAGCCGACTTGCCATTGTGACGTTTCTTGTAAAGCTCGTTCTGCCTAACCATTTCATCGAAGATTTCAGAGCCGTTTATCTTTGCGACAAATTCGTAGTGATTACCGCCGTTATTACGGAAAATTACGAACATCTCGTAAATTCGCTTGAGATAGTCAAGCATTTGCTTTAAGATTACAACGTCCTCTCCGCTCGAAGTCTTAATCATAGACTGCAACTTTGACAGCGGAGAAATGACCTCGGGGTCGCCTGTGTTCGCTCCTTTGTTATCACCTACAACCGCAAGCGTGGGAGCTTTGACGATTGCGCCTTTTGCGAAACGAGGCAGTGTTACTTTTGCGAGCTGTCCTACGTGCCATTCCTGACCGAAAATCTGACCGATATTATTTATTGCCCAGTCAGCTCCGCTTGACACGCTGTTAATTGCAGAAATAAAGCCGTTGACAAAGCTTTCAAGGTTGCTCATTAACGTGTTGATAGGATTTTTGATAACCTGCCAAATTCCACCGAATATATTTGAAAATACAGCTTTGATAGGGTTCAATGCCGTTTTCACATTTTCAATAATCGACTTAAAAGGTGCAGTTACTTTGTCAACGATTGCTGACATACCGTTAATTAAGCCTTGTACAGTCCATATACCTCTTTGATACATTGCTTTTGACGGAGAGTGAATTTGCATAGTACGGTCATATTGAGATAAAACAGTTGTAGCAAGTCCGTTACTGTTTTCAACAAGTGCGTCCTTGTATTCCTGCGTTCCCTCAACAAGACCGATAACGGTGTTCTTGCCAGATTCATTTGCTATTTCTGCAACTTCATCAAATGATTTCCAAATTCTTTTATGGTTTTTATCGGTAGCCGAAAGAATATCATTTTGTGTAATCATTCCTGCATTATAAGCCATCATTACAGCAGTAGCGTCTGTATAATCACCATTAAGGACTTTTTGAACATCCGATAAATCATCACCGGTCATTATCAGTTTGTTCATTTCACTCACGGATTTGTTATAAGAGTCTTTTAATTCATCAAGTTTTTTTCTTTCAGTTATAACATTCCTATAATAATCTCCGCCAGTTCTACGATAATAATCACCGTTATCGCTATTATATAGCTGTACATATTTCTCTTCTGTTAAACCTTTTTCTTTTAAGTATTCCTTAAATTCTTTTTCGGCTTCATCAAGAGTTTTCTGCTTCTCCGAAATTTGATTAGTATAATCACTTAATTTCTTTTGTGTTGAAATCTTGTTTTTAGAATTTTCAGTTGACAGCTCACTTAATGCGCTCGAATTTGCTAATCTTTGATAATCATCAATTGTTTTATCAATTGCGCTCTGCACCTCTTCAAGGTCACCCTTAAGATTAACTTTACCATCGTCGCTTATTTCCACATACTTTTTCCAAGTATCATCAAAACCTGTAACATTTTCGCTGAAATAAGTAACAATAGTCTGTAACTGTGATTGTTCTTCGGGTGTCAATTCAGCCTTGCTTAATAAATCATCAAGCTTTTTTTGGTATTCGTCAATCAGAGTGTTGTCGGCATACATACTGTCAAGAGTGTCAAGCGTACTTTCAAGATTATCTGTAATGCCTTGTGTTGTTTCTTCAAGCTGACTTTTGATTGTGTCAATTTCATCGGCAAATTTGCTAGCCTCGGAGTTGCTCCATTCAAGCTCGTTATAAGTCGTTACAGCAGTAACAAGACCGCCGATTGCGCCTGCAATTGCTAAAATCGGGTGAGCTGAAATAGTTGTAATAAACAGTTTCATTGCTTCTTTGACTTTGTTAATTCCTGCCGCAATAGCCGAGCCTGTTTTAAATACAACAACCGCAGTGCCTACAGCCGCGATACCTCCTGCGATTGCATAAAGTGTCTTGTCGCTGATTTTCTTGATGATTTCAGAAATTCCTTTTAATGCGTCTGAAAGCATTTCAACGAGCTTTGGTACAGCCTTTTCAATAGTCCACTTTGCAAGCGGAAGTAAAATATTCTGATAAGCAGATTTCAACTTATCACCGCAAGCCTTGAGCAATTCCCTGAACGCTTCGCCGAGGTCGGAAACTGCCGTTACAATCGGTGACAAATCAAGACTTTCAAGCCATTCAAGGCGGATTTGTGACATATCGTTGAGAAATCCCGTTATATCCTCAACAATCCCGAGAATGGTAGACCAGATTTTCTCGCCAGCTCCGCCCTTTTCCCAAGCGAGCTTGATTTTGTCACGCAAGGTTGCAACGTAGTTGTTACAATTCTT
>JBJEOX010000123.1:0-3065 GCA_051880935.1 Ruminococcus sp. | reverse complement strand
ATTTTATGTTATAATATAATAATTAAATTTATTTTTCTCATTGAGGTATAAAATGACTGAAAAAAACAATGAAGTTAAATCCGACGTTATTTCGGGCAGAAATCCCGTCAGCGAGGCTGTCAGAAGTAACAGACCGATTGATAAAATCCTTGTAGCAAGGGGCGAAAAAAGCGGCGCAGTTGTGGGGATTCTTGCCAAGGCAAAGCAAAAGCAAATCCCGATTAAAGAGGTTGACCGCACAAAGCTCGACTATATTACAGGTAACACAAATCATCAGGGAATTGTCGCCTTTGCTGCCGTAAAGGAGTATTCGACTGTTGAAGAAATTTTTGAATATGCCGAAAGTCTCGGCGAAGCTCCGTTTATCGTTGTGCTTGACGAGGTTGAGGACCCGCACAACCTCGGTGCTATTATCCGTACTGCCGAATGTGCGGGCGTTCACGGCGTAATCGTTCCAAAACGCCGCAGTGCAAGCCTCAGCTACACCGTAGGCAAGGCATCAGCAGGCGCAGTTGAATATATGCGTGTTGCAAGGGTGACGAACATCGCAAGCCTGCTTGACGAGCTTAAGCAACGAGGCGTATGGGTTTACGGCGCAGATATGGACGGCACGGACTACAGAAAATGCGACTTTACGGGTGCGTGCGCAATTGTTATCGGCAACGAGGGCAAGGGAATTTCACGTCTTGTAAGGGAAAAGTGCGACGTTATTGTTTCTCTGCCGATGAAAGGCAAAATCAATTCTCTTAATGCGTCAGTCGCCGCAGGAATACTGATGTACAGAGCAATGGACAACAGATAAAATCCAGACAGACAGTAAGCAAAAGTTTTACACCTGAAAAAGGAAGGAGTGTTAATCTTGTCAGAACAGGATAAACAGCAGGACCTGCTCAGAGAGCGTGAAATAGAAAGCATACTTGAAGAAACTCACTATCTTGCAGACCAGGAAAAAATGGAACAAACTGCGCAGAAATACCGTGCGAAGCCGAAAATGACCGAGATTTTCAGCAACGCTGATAAAAAGCCGAGGCTTAAGAATAAAAATCCGCTTGATGAAGTAGATACGACAAACACTATTGTAGGCGAAAAAACTGCCGCAACAATGCAGGCTTCGCTTATGTTGGACGGCAGTAATGAGGACGTAAAAACTCCCGAGGAAGCTCAGGCAGAAGCTGAAAAGAAAGCGGAAGAAGCAAGAAAAAAAGCTGAACGGGAGGCAAAGGAAGCCGCCGAAAGAGCCGAAGCCGAGGAAAACAAAATAGTAACCCTAACCCCCGAATATGATGAAAACACAAGCTTTTCGGGCGAGGTGCTCGGCGAGGTTGACCAGTTCAAGGACGACGAAACGCACATTGAAAGCATAAATTCAATAGACATAGAGTTTGAGGACGAGGAGTCTGCAAAACAGAAAGATGATGAGCAAAGCAAGTACGAACAGCTTTTCGGAATAAAAAACGAAAACGGTGCAAAGCCGCCCAGAAAGGTTGTAGCGAAGGTTCCCGTTTATCGTCCAGACGAGCCCAGAGAAATTCTCAACGTCAAGGCAGGACGTTTTTCCGAGGTTGTTGAAAACGAATATGAGGAATATATACGCTCGAAAAATCCGTCGGTAATTGCTCACGTTATCCGTCCCGAGCCCAAGGCTCAGAAAGAGGACGAGCCTGAGGAAAACGAGGACACACGTTCACCGCAGGAGAAAATCCTGTCGGCTGTAGTCGGATTTTTCTCAAAGGACGAGTCAGACGATGACGACACGCCCAAGGAAAAAGCAAAGCCTGTTGAGGACTACACGGGTGACGACGACGAAAAAAGTATCCTCTACGAGCTTAATCTCAACATCAAAAAGCTGTTTGTACGCAGTATGATTTCGGGCATAATAGCCGCACTGTCAATTATACTCACCGTAGTTACAAGGCTTTTTCCGCAGGCTATCTGCTCTGCAATATCCTTTGCACCTGCGGCATATGCAATTTTAAACTTCCTTCTGGTAGGATTTTCACTTTTTATCAACCGTGTTGCAATGCTCAGCGGACTTACTCCGCTTGCTAAATTCAAGGGAAATTCCGACACTGCCGTTGCTGTCGGAGGAGTTGCGGCTCTTATTCAGACCGTCGTTTCGTTCTTCTGCATCGGCGATATGAACGCCTTTAACATCAACTACTACTGCGTAATTGTACTTTTAGCTTTCTTTGCAAACAATTTCGGAAAACTGTTAATGGTACTGCGTGTTAAGGATAATTTCAAGTTTATATCTTCAAAGGGTCAGAAATACGCCGCTAAAATCTATAACAATGAATCCGTTGCAAATCAGATGCTAAGCGGAACTGCGTCGGAAAAAACGCTTATCGCTTATCAGCACAAAACCAAATTCCCCTCTAACTTTCTGAAAATCTCATATGCTCCCGACCCGAGCGAGGATTTAGCGTCAAAGCTTGCGCCGATTACGACCATTGCCGCAATCATCATAACACTGATTTACGGCATTGTTAAGGTTTCATTTGCCGACGCTATCAACGCTTTTGCGCTTATGACTGCGGTAGCAATTCCCGTTTCAACTTTGCTTGCAGTTAATTTTCCCGTCAGAAAGCTATGCAAAAAGCTCCTGTCATTCGGAGGAATGTTGTCGGGCTATCCTTCTATCAAGCAGTTCTGCGACAGCACCGCAATTATGATTGATGCAAACGAGCTTTTCCCTGCCGACTCAATCGAGCTTGAGGGAATCAAAACGTATGAGGACTACAACGTTGACGAGTCGCTTCTCTGCGGAATTGCAATTTTGAAAGAGGCTCAGAATCCGATTGCAAACGCATTTGACTCGGTTGTTGCAGAAACAAACGAAACTCTGCCCGAGGTTGAAAGCGTGCTTTATGAGGATGAAATGGGACTTGTCGGCTGGATTAACAGTGAAAGAATCCTTGTCGGCTCACGCAAGCTTATGGAAAAATACAGCGTTGAAACTCCTCGCATTGAATATGAGGAAAAGTACACCTCAAAGGGCAGACAGGTAACATACCTCTCACGTGCAGGCAGGCTTGTTGCTATGTTTGTTACGAATATGGATTGGT
>JBJEOX010000122.1:0-3066 GCA_051880935.1 Ruminococcus sp. | reverse complement strand
TTCCACTCGATTTGACAGCGGTGGCACACCGCCGATTTGCCCGTCGAGGCACTCGGCAAATTATCGTTTATCAAAATAATAACAAACTTAAAAGCAGGCATCTTTCGGTGCCTGCTTTGTGTTTGCGCTGAAATTATCAATATTGTTTCTGTGCAACGGCGTCTATAACTGTTCTGCCGTGCATTGTAATTCTGCGGTTATAAAGAATAATGTTTTTATCTTCCGTAATAACGTCATTTCTGCTTCTGCCGGTATCAACGTACAGCTTCCACACATAGCCTGTCGGAAGAGCAGGAAGCTCAACGTTAACGTCGTTCCAGTATGCGTTGATTCCGAAATATACAATTTCGTCAAGTGCAGGATTTTTGCTGTCCGCACCTGCGTACATTACGCCAATCATTCTGGTGTTTGAGTTAAACTCGGTATTCCAGGGAATACAGGAATGTATGCTTTCGGGAGGCAGACTGCATGTTGCTTCACGTCTGTTAGCTGTAATAACGTGAAAACGCTTGCGGAATGAAATCATATATTTGAAAAATTCAAAAACATCTTCGTACTTTTCTTTTCTGCTCCAGTCAAGCCACGAAGTAATGTTGTCCTGACAGTAGGCGTTGTTGTTGCCGAACTGCGTGTTGCAGAATTCATCACCCGCAAGGAACAGCGCCGCACCACGACTGCACATAAGCGTTGCAAAAGCATTTTTGCACATCTTGCGGCGAAGCTCGTCAACGTTTTTGTCGTTTGTTTCGCCCTCGGCACCGCAGTTCCAGCTGTTGTTGTCGTTTGCGCCGTCTGTGTTGTTCCAGCCGTTTTTGTAATTGTGCTTTTCGTTGTAGGAGTACATATCATAAAGGGTAAATCCGTCGTGACACGTAATGAAGTTTACCGACGCATTGTTGCCCCTGTAGGCAGGGTCATAGAGGTCCTTTGAGCCTGTCAGCCTGTGAGCCGCCGACCATGCAAGATTGTCGTCGCCCTTTAAGAATCTGCGCATATCGTCACGGTATTTGCCGTTCCATTCAGCCCATCTGTTCCAGGAGGGGAAGCTTCCGACCTGATAAAGTCCGCCTGCGTCCCATGCTTCGGCAATCAGCTTTACATTGCTTAAAATCGGGTCAAACGCAAGGCTCTTGAGCAGGGGAGGCTTGTCCATAGGCGAGCCGTCCTCATTGCGTCCGAGAATTGACGCAAGGTCAAAACGGAAGCCGTCAACCCTGTACTGTGCAACCCAGTAATGCAAACAGCTCAGAATAAACTGCTGAACCATCGGGTGATTGCAGTTAAGTACATTTCCGCAACCGCTGAAATTGTAATATTTGCCGTCGGGAGTGAGCATATAATAAATGTTGTTGTCAAGTCCCTTGAATGAGAAGTGAGGCCCTAATTCGTTGCCCTCGGCAGTGAGGTTGAAAACAACGTCCAGAATAACTTCGATTCCGTTTTCCTGCAATTCACGGATAAGGCTTTTTAGCTCTCTGCCCTCACGGTGATGCTCGTGGTCGGATTCGTAGCTTGTGTTCGGTGCAAAGAAACAAACGGTGTTGTAGCCCCAGTAGTCAAACAGCTTTTCTCCGTTAAAAGTACGTGACGCACCCATTTCATCAAATTCAAAGATAGGCATAAGCTCAACAGCATTGATGCCAAGCTCCTTAAGATAGGGAATCTTCTCCCTTATTCCGGCAAATGTACCGTTATGCTTTACGCCTGACGACTTGTCCTGAGTAAAGCCTCTGACGTGCATTTCATATATAATAAGCTCTTCAAGAGGAAGATTTTTCTTTTTAAAATTGCCCCAGTCGTAGTCGTTTGAAACAACACGAGCCTTGTAGGTGCATTCGCTTTCCTGCTTGTTGCCCCAGCCGCTCTGACCTGTTACAGCCTTTGCATAAGGGTCAAGAACATATCTTTTCTTGTCAAACAGCAAACCCTTGCTCTCATCATACGGACCGTCAAGCGAATAAGCGTACTCAAACTCATTTATTTCAAGTCCGAAAACAATCATTGAGTAAGTCTTGCCGATTTTGTATGATTCGGGAAACGGAATCCTTGCATAAGGCTCTTTTTCAAGCGGTTTAAAAAGTAAGAGTGTGCACGAGGTAGCTGAAAAAGAAGTTATTGTAAAATTAACTCCTCCTCGAACCGGCGTTGCACCGTTTACAAGATAATGACCGGGACGTACATCAAAACCGCAAACCCTGTCCGTTGGCTTTAAATCTCTTAACATTCCATATTCCTCCCCAATATTGTTGCCAAGAAGGCGAACATTATGAAAATAATACCATATTTTGCCCTATAGTTCAACAAAAAAATTGCTTTGTTATTGTCTGTATTTGTCGTTTTATCCAAATAAAAGCATAAATTATCACAAAAATGCATAGTTTTGTATTATTACTTGCGTTTTACGCCCGTAAGCTGAGGACTTCTGAAATCAATAATCAGACCGATAAGAACAGCTCCGACAATAAGAATAACCGTTTCGGGAAGCATATATGCACCGTTGTATGTGAGTGAGTAAAGCCAGGCAGGCATATCCTCGGCAAAACCGCTCCAGACGGTGACTCCGCTGATGAAATGACAGATAAAGCGCAGAACTCCCGTGAGCAGGGCACCGAGCCCTAAGCCGACAGCCTGATTTTTAATTCCTCTGAAAATTCCGCCAAGACCTGCAACACCGAAGGCAATAATGTAGTCAAAAAGTGCAATCATCACAACGGCAAGCCCCGATGTTGCATACGAAAAATTCGACATACCAAGCAGAAGCTGAATAAGACCGAAAACAACGCCTGTAAAGCTGCCCCACAAAAGGTTGTAGCGGTAGCCGATAATGAGGATAGGGAGCATAGAGCAGATTGTGATGCTTCCGCCAAACGGCCATTCAATTTTAAGCATACTCAGAACAGTTGCAAGCGCAATCATAACTGCGCTTTCGCACAGCATAATAATTTTTTTATTCATAAAATACCCCTTTATAATTTAATAAAAAGGTTATCCCTTTTAATCCGCTAAACCAGAATTTGTCGAGTGTGGAGTGTGGAGTTTCGGTCGAGTGGATAGGTTGCAATAAAT
>JBJEOX010000121.1:0-3070 GCA_051880935.1 Ruminococcus sp. | reverse complement strand
ATCCATTCCGGTGTACGGTCAAAAGCTGATGTCCAAACTGCAAACTCTCTCGTCAACGGATTAAAAGATATCTTAATTTCACGCTCTGTAAAGTTTTTGTCTTTAACCTTAACACCGTACATTGATGCAACAAGCGCAGTAAGCCGTTGCTGACCATCTATAACCAGCTCCTTCGGCTCAACATAAGTTTTTACATTTACCCCTATACTGTTTTTCTTAGACTCATAATCAGCAGGAGACTCCCAAAGCATTATATATCCAATCGGATAACCTTTAATCATAGAATCATAAAGTTCTCTAACCTTATTATCTTTCCAAACAAATGGTCTTTGGAGATCAGGCAAACCTATACGTCCTGTTCTCACATCCCGAACAAGATCTCCAACTTTACTCGGTATGTTCTTAAAAAGCTCAGTAGCCATATATCAAGTCCCCCAAATTTAAATATTTTAATTAAATATTTTACTTTTTTTGCAAATTATTTGACTTCTCTGCCAATTTAAAAGTAATCATCTCATCAATATCAACCGTTCTGATATCACATTCAACACCGCCACGCAAATAAGGCTTCAATCTGTAAAAATCAATGCAGGTGTTTATGTAATCAACAAGCCTTTCCGAGCGTCTGCGATATCCGTATTGCCTTAGCAAAGTACGAAACTTTATTCTTACATATCCCTTTTTATTGTCAAAAATAATGCGAATACGAAGACTTTTGAAGAACAAATCAAGATTAGAAAAATCACTGATATACTGACTTTCTTCAATATCAGCTCCGACAGATATCAAATCATTTTTTACAGCAGGAAATTCTAAATCAATAACAGCCTTATTATTCAAATAATTTGTCCAGTAATAGATATCCAACACAAATTTTCTTTTGCTGTTACGATATTCGGGTTGAATAAAATCCTGTTCATATTCCCATATGAAATTTATGAGTTCATTTTCTTTTTGCAGACCGAAATTCATACTGCTGATTATTACAGCCAAATCGAAAGGTGAATAGTACAAATTCTCCATCATCTGTCGCCCTTTGTACCGTTGCATCTACGGCATAAAATCTGAAGATTTTCCGGAACAGTCTTACCGCCCTTATTCATCGGGATGATATGGTCAACCTGGAAAGGAACCCTGGTTTTATCCGTCATTCCGCAAACAGCACATTGGTATTCACCATATTTATTTTTAGACTTTGCAAAAGCGTTGTCACGAAGCTCTTTTTCATAATCAGGATTAATCTTTCTTATTTCGCTGAGCGGCAGTTCTGCGAGAGTTTTCTTATCAAATTCGATATTATTCCCATTATTTCCATCCTCGTAAACATCAGGATGTGAAATCTTAATGAGTTCAATATCCAACTGCTTTAAGAAATACAACTTGCGACCGAAAAACAGTTTCAGAATATTATCATCCGATGACTCCCAAATTGAATTGATATACTCCGTTCTCTTGCGTTCGCCCATATCATCGTCATAAATATGTTTTGCAATTTTTGAAACATCAAGCCTGTTCCTGTTAACTTCATCAAATGTATAAAACTTTGGAACGCTCTCATATTGTGCATAATATTTCAGAATATTGATGACATCATTCTTCTCGTAAGGCGGAACCATTTCTCCGCAGAAGAAGGTGTTATGACACTGCTCCTCCATTTCATCAAGCAAATCATCAGACAGATACTCTTCATCTGCATAAAAGCTTTCAAATAGTGCAGGCAATGCGTCCATAAGCTCTTTGTAAGAATTCAGCGTGCTGTCATATACCATTACCTGATACGAATGGTCCATACCGTTTTGTTCAAGATATGAAAAAGCATACATTCCTACAGGAATTCTTTCTATAAACGGAATCTTCTCCAAAGCAGTTGTATCTACCGTATCGTCAAGAATTGAAGCAAATTCCTCAATCTTTGAAATTGCAATACCGACCACATCCCGTCTAAAGCGTTCGGTTTCATTTTCAGTGAAATCATTATTTCCTTCAAACAGACTTTCAGGATTAATCCAAGCAATTTTTTCATTCCAATTATCTATAAATGATACAATGTAAGCTGACGCTGTGCCTCCTGCCGCAGTTCCACGAAGTGCTCTGCCGACCATCTGAGTCATCAAAACAGATGAAACCGTCGGGCGTGCAAGAAATACTGTTTTTGTCATCGGCAGGTCAGCTCCCTCTGTCAGGATATTTACATTTATAATCACCTGCAAACGGCCCTGCCTGTAATCTTCAATTTTCCTCTCGTTTTCTTCACGACTGATTTTTACACCTGTGATTGAATCTTTTACATCTGAGACAATATAATCGGCTTTGATTCCTGCCTTATTAAATAATGCCGACAGCTGAATAGCATGAACTACATTTATTGCAAATACAATAGTCTGTCCGTATTCACTCTGCTTTTTCTTATATGTCTCGACAATTAATTTATTTCTGCCTGCGCTGTCAACCATTTGCTGAGCAATATCTTCAGGCAGTACATCAAGGTGCTGAATACTTTCAAGCTCATCAACACCCATTGAAATTCCATATTCTTCATCTGAATAATAGCTTTCAAAAATAGGCTTTGACAGTATCTGCCTGTTAATCAGCTCTTTAAGACCAATCTGATATGCAATGCCTATATCGTTATGAACCACTTTTCCGTCTTTTACGCCGTCAGAATATATTTTCGCAAGCAAGCCCTGCTCATCCTCCGCTGTGCGAAAAGGTGTTGCTGTGAGTCCGATTAATTTTACATTATTTACTTTGCTTTTGACATAATCAATTACTTTACGGTAAGTCTTAGCCGTTGAGTGATGCGCTTCATCAATTATCAGATATACTTCACTCTCGCCATTTAGCCATTTATCAAGACTGCCGAGATTTCTGCCTATACTGTCTTTGCTTGCGATAATCAGATTATCTTTTGGATTAATATTAATTGACCTGTCGTGACTTGACGCTCCTGATACTATTCTGAATCTGAAGGATGAAATATGCGGTATGACCTCAGTATAAGCGTATTTCTGAAATGACTCCGCCGCCTGATCAAGAAGCATTTGTCTGTGGGCAATCCAAAGAATTTTCT
>JBJEOX010000120.1:0-3099 GCA_051880935.1 Ruminococcus sp. | reverse complement strand
TCCTACGAAATTGAGCCCCTTATTTATCTCAATACCGATAATATGCTTTTTAAAGGTCAAAAGCTCAACACAAGAACTACTTCAATTTTACAGCCGTTTGAAAAAATCAGGACTAATTTATTTGATGAAGATAATCAAGCTGTCAATGACCCGGGACAGGGTAAGATTTTGATAACCAGAAAATTGATGAGCAAAAACAACATATCAGTCGGTGATAAAATCACATTTAAGCTCGGTAATGCTTCTAAAACTCTTGAGGTTGCGGGAAGTGTAAAAGATGCAGTTTTTGGCTCAGATATGATGGGATTTGCTCGATTTATTGTCAGCAGGAGTGATTACGACGATTTAATTGCTGATACGGACTATTCTTCACTTTACAGCGGCAGTCTGTGCAACATTTATACCGACGATACTGCGGCTATTAAAGCAAAGCTCAGCGAACAGGACAGCGGAATGATTTTTGACTGCGACCAAAGCACTCTTAAAATGGCATATGTTATGGATCTTGTCATTGCCGGTGTTTTACTTGTTATGAGTATGTGCCTTATCCTCATTGCCTTTTTGGTTCTTCGCTTTACTATTTATTTCTCAATGACTGAGGAATACCGTGAAATCGGAGTTATGAAGGCTATCGGAATAAAAAATGTCAAGATACGGGGACTTTATATGCTCAAGTATCTTGCACTTGCAATAATCGGTTCCATAGCAGGTTTCTTTATCAGTATTCCGTTTGGTAAAATGATGCTGCAAAGTGTTTCAAAAAGCATTGTAATGGGAACAGACGGCATTTATATTATAAATATTATCTGTTCTGTATTGGTAGTTGCTATAATTTCACTGTTCTGCTTTATGTGTACGGGAAAGATGAAAAGGTTTTCTCCCGTTGACGCAATCCGTAACGGCTCAACCGGTGAACGCTTCAAAAAGAAAGGACTAATTAAGCTCAGCAAGAGTAAATTCAAGCCATCATTATTTATGGCAGTAAACGATGTCCTCGGCAGTCCCGGAAGATTTGTAACAATAATCCTCACCTTTACTCTTTGTCTGTCAATGGTACTGATTTTAGTCAACACAACAAACACACTGAAAAGCAACGAGATTATTTCAGCCTTCGGCATCATCGAAAGTGATGTGTATATGAGTGACGATTCAAAGGATATGTCTTATATGGTTGAAAACGGCAGAGATAAGCTCGAAAAGGACCTTGATGAAATAGAGCAGACGCTTGAAAATTACGGAATGTCTGCGAACTGCTCGTATGAGGTAATGTTCCACCTGACGCTTACACACGGTGATAAAATCTGCAAAGCTCCTGTATACCTCGGTGTCAGAACCGCTGCCTACCAATACACATATTGCGAGGGTACAGCCCCGATAAACGAGAATGAAATTGCGATGACAAAGCAGATTGCAGATGCTCTTGATGCTCAAATCGGCGATACTGTGACGATCAGAGAACGTGAAGGTGTAAAGGAATATATCATTACGGCGCTGTTCCAGAGTATGATGAATATGGGTGAGGCTGTCCGCCTGCACGAATCGGTTGATTTAGACTTTATTCAGTCCTCAGGCTCATTGGCTTATCAGATAGACTTCACTGATAATCCTGATGAAGCAGAAATCAAAAGCAGAATTGAAAAGATAAAAACGCTTTATGATACAGATACGGTTTATAACGCAAGCGATTTTATTAATTCGCTTGTAGGAGTAAGCGGAATGATAGACAGTGTAAAGATGCTTGTTCTGATGGTTGTTCTGATTATAACAGCGTTGGTTACAGTACTTATGGAGCGCTCATTCATCGCTAAGGAACGGGGAGAAATTGCACTGCTTAAAGCGATAGGTTTCCGAAACAACTCAATCATAAAGTGGCACACATTAAGGTTTGTGATAGTAGCCGCAATATGCGCAATAATTTCACTGCTTCTGATGCTGCCGCTGACAAGCCTTGCGGTCGGACCTATTTTCAGTATGATGGGCGCATTCTACGGAATCGAATATGCGATTGTTCCGCTTGAGGTGTATGTTATCTATCCGCTGCTGATAATCGGTGTGACGCTTATAAGCGCATTTTTCACTGCACAGTATGTAAGAATTATTCCGGTATCAGAAAGCTCGGAAACTGAATGAAGAAAGGTAGGGTAAACTTATGAAAAAAGTACTTGAGGTAAATAACCTTTGCAAAACATATATAGTAAACAAACGCCAGAACAATGTTCTTAAGAATGTCAGCTTCACCGTTGAACAGGGTGAAATGGTTGCAATAATGGGTCCGTCAGGCTCAGGCAAATCAACACTGCTTTACACCGTTTCGGGTATGGACAGTGTAACCGCAGGCGAGGTCAGATTTGACGGCAGTGAAATTTCAAAGCTCTCATCAAGCGAGCTTGCATCAGTCAGACTTGATGAAATGGGATTTATCTTTCAGCAAATGTATATGTTGAAAAATCTTACGGTGCTTGACAATATTATTCTTCCTGCCTGTCATTCGGACAAAAACAACCTCTCTAAAAAAGAAAAAGTTGAGCACGGCAAGGATTTGATGCGAAAGCTCGGAATAATTGAAATTGCCGACAATGATATTAATGAGGTGTCGGGCGGTCAGCTTCAGAGAGCCTGTATTTGCAGAAGTATGATAAATCATCCGAAAATAATTTTTGCCGATGAGCCGACAGGTGCGTTGAACCGCACAAGCTCAGAAGAGGTTATGGAGGAGCTCAGAAAAATCAACGATGAGGGAACAACAATTATGCTTGTAACTCACGATGTAAAGGTTGCCGCAAAATGTACAAGGGTAATGTATATTGTTGACGGAAATATCAAAGGTGAGTATAATTTAGGTAAATGCAATGATGAAAAGGATTTGCGTCAGCGTGAGCGCAGTCTTAACAACTGGCTTATGGAAATGGGCTGGTAACATAGGGACTTAATTTGCAATATGCAATGTCACGCCGGAGAGGAATGATTTTATGACCGACATACTTGTTGTTGAAGATAATATTGAAATGGGAAATCTGCTGTGCGATTTTCTAAAAAATGAGAGCTACTCCACCTTTCTGTGCGAAACAGGAGAAGCTGCACTTGAACCCTTTGAAACAA
>JBJEOX010000119.1:0-3109 GCA_051880935.1 Ruminococcus sp. | reverse complement strand
ATTCACCCGACGATGAAGAAACCATAAATAATTTCAGAAATGCAATAAAGCCGAATACTAAGCTTGTAATATGTACTCACGCATCAAATGTTTTCGGAGTAAGACTTCCTGTTGAGCGAATAGCGGCTTTATGCAGAATACACGGCGTTTTATTTTGCGTAGATGCAGCACAGACAGCCGGCGTAGTGCCGATTTCGCTAAAAGACAGCTGTATTGACTATCTCTGCACGGCAGGCCATAAAGGTCTTTACGGACCTATGGGAACGGGTATACTTGCAATTAACTCGGAAACTTTGCCTGAAAGTATTATTCAAGGAGGTACAGGCAGTTTTTCATCTGACAGAAAACAGCCTGCAATACTGCCCGACAGATACGAAAGCGGAACTCCGAATCTTCCGGGAATTGCAGGACTTAACGAAGGAATAAAATTTGTGATGAAAAAAACAGAGCGTGGTATCGAGAGGCAGGAATCAAGACTCGCTGTTCGTTTGTACAATAAATTAAAGAATATTCCGGGTGTTGTACTCTACACCGATTCTCCCGAAACACACAGATGCGTTCCTGTGATTTCTTTTAACATTGAAGGACTTGACAGCGAAGAAACGGCTGAAATTCTCGACAAGCGCTTCAATATTGCCGTCAGAGCAGGACTTCATTGCGCACCCCTTGCGCACGAATTTTTCGGGACAAATGATACCGGTACTGTAAGAGCAGTTTTATCGGTTTTTTCAACCTGCGAACAGGTTAATTATTTTGCTTCGTCAATAAGAACAATAAATAAATTCAAAAAAGAATTAAAAAAGGTTGCAATTGATATTTAATATGTGTTAAAATAAAAATACAACGTACAAAGATTAAGGCGTTTTATTTCTTGACTATCAAATTTAAAACGCCTGTTTTGTGCGGCAAAGTCTTGAGAGGGGGAAACGCAATGGAAATAATCAACAACATTTTTTCGATTTTCAGAACAATTCAAATCAGGGATATTGTTGATATTTTGGCGATTGCGATTTTGATTTTCGGACTTTTCAAGCTAATCAGGGAAACAAGAGCCGTTCAGCTTTTAAAGGGTATTTTACTTCTTTTAATCGTTTATTTTATTTCTTCACTGTTCGGGCTTACAATGTTGTCGTCGCTCCTTCAGACCTTCTTTGAAGCGTCGGTAGTAATTATTGTAATAATTTTCCAGCCCGAGCTGCGTAAGCTTCTTGAGCAAATGGGAAGAAATAATACATACAAAAAATACATAAAGATTTTTTCCAAGCACAGAAAAAGCGATGAGTGGAAAAAGGCTGTTAAAAAGTCAATTATTGACGCTGCCGATACCTCGCTCTTATTTTCACGCTCCAAAACAGGTGCGTTACTTGTGTTTGAACGTGAGATTATGCTTTCCGACATAGCTTCAACAGGTACTGTAATAGATGCCGAAACTTCTGTTGCACTTTTCGGAAATATATTTTTCAACAAAGCGCCTCTGCACGACGGAGCCAGCATAATCCGTGACGGAAAGCTCTATGCCGCAGGCTGTATTCTTCCTTTGACTGATAATAAGAATGTAGATATAAATCTCGGAACAAGACACAGAGCTGCTCTCGGTATCAGCGAACAAAGTGACGCTGTTGTACTCGTTGTCAGCGAGGAAACAGGCATTATTTCACTTGCCATAAACGGCGTATTGCTTCGTGACTTTACAAGAGATTCTCTGATTGACAAGCTTGAAGAGTTTTTGCTTGACGATTATCTTGATGATGACGAGAAGAAAAAAGATAAGAAAAAGGGGAGGTCTAAAAGTTGAAAAAAGACAAGTTCTCCCTGAATAAACTAATGCAAAACAACAAATTTATCTTTATTTTAGCAATCCTTATTTCTTTTTCAATCTGGATTTATTCCGGTCTTGGTGCAACTAACGATACAAATGTTACATTAAGCAATATTCCTATTCAGATAGAGCTTTCTGATGAAGCCAGAGATAACGGACTTCAGATTTTTTCCGGCAGTGAACAGACTGCTTCCGTTACCGTTACAGGTAACAGAGCCGTTCTCGGTTCTGTAAATGAATCCGACGTTACCGTAACTGCTGCCGCAAATTCAATTAATTCTTCCGGCAGCTACAGTTTGCCTGTTTCTGCAACAAAAACCAACCCTTCTGCTAACTTTCAGATTACATCAGCTGTAGTTCCTTCGACAATAAGCGTTGTTGTTGATTATTTTCGTGAGAGTACCTATCAGATACAGGATAATCACATTGTTTATAGGGTTGCTGACGGATATTACGGTGTGACTTCTCTTTCTTCAAAATATGTAGTAATTTCGGGACCTCAGACTGAAATTTCTAAAATTGACAAGGTTTATGCTGTTGCTGAAATTAACGGAACGCTTACAGAATCTGTTGAAACTAATGCGGAGCTTGTTTTGTATGATAAAAATAACAATAAGCTTTCTACCGAGCTTTTTACAATGGATTTAAAAACAGTTAAAGCAACTGTAACTGTAATGCCCGAAAAGACTGTCGAAGTAAAGCCGACGTTTGTAAATAAACCTGACGGACTTAAAATTACCGAGGATATGATTTCTATTGAGCCTTCAACAATTCTTTTGGCAGGACCTGCCGGAGTGCTTGATAATACTGCTTCTGTAAACCTTGAAGCCATCGATTTCTCAACTTTGAAAGCGGAGAAAAAGACATTCCCGTCACTTGGAATTGATATTCCTACAGACTGCAAGAATCTAAGCAATTCCACATCAGCCAAGGTAACGCTTGATTTAAGCGGATTATCAACAAAATCCTTTACTGTTGATAATTTCTCTGTTGACGGTCTTTCAAAAGAGTATAATGCCGAAATCACTCAAAAGAGTATTTCAGTTACAATTATCGGACCTAAAGAGGAAATTGACAGCCTTTCAGCTTCTGACATTAAGGCAGTGATTGACACTTCGAATTCAAAAGGAATAACGGGTTCGGTACAAATGCCCGTAACATTCAAGTTTGACGTTGCAAAGAGCTGTTGGGCATATGGTGATTATAAGGCAAACCTGACGATTACCGAAAAATGAATTGCACTCTAAAGGGGATGTAAAAAAACAGCTGTAAAAAAAGACTGCAAACCTG
>JBJEOX010000118.1:0-3112 GCA_051880935.1 Ruminococcus sp. | reverse complement strand
TTATTTGATGAAATATCTAAAGAAGCCTCTTCCTTCTTCTGCTTTTTATATCTTGAGAGTAAATCGTTTGTTGCCATAAGTACCTCCTGCTTTTTAATCAGCTAATCCGAAGAAATCATAAATATATGCCGCTTCTCCGTCGGATAATCCGTCCTTTTGCATTTTATTTACGTAATTTTCAACATATTTTTCCCATTCGGAAGTTGAAGAATACTGAATCTGGTCAGCTCTTAATTGTTTAATTATTGTTTCCGCTCTTGATGAAGAAGTTGGAGTTATCGTTGTATTGCTTTCCGAAGATTTCGCTTCAAGTGCCTTTTCGTTATAAGCTTCATTTGCCTTATTTGCACGGATTGTTTCAGCAAGAGAAGCGTTGCGGTAAGTCTCTTCTGCACGATTTGCACGTTCAGTTTCGAGCTGTGAAGCCTGTTCAGCACGGAGCTGTTCCTGACTGTTCCAGACGTTTATGTCATTGCTTGAAGCTGTTGAATACTGTGAAGTTGCAAGATTAGCGGCATTGTAGAGGTTGCTTCCCTTCTGCTGCCAAGCTGACATATCCTTGTTGAGCATATCTGAATACTGGTTGTAATACTGACTGTAGAGCTGATTATACACATTCCAGTTATTACTCCACTCGTTCGCTTCATTACTTCTGTCGGTTGCCAAGGCACTATATACGCCGTTGAGCCTGTCGGTTTCGTTATTGTACGTAGAAAGTGCCATTGAATAGTAATCGCCGATAGAATTGTTCAGCTCCTGCAAATAAACGTTATATGCCTGTGCTCCTGCTGTTGTTGCGTAGCTGTTGCCATAGCCGCCTGTCATTGCGGAAGCCTGTCCGATAGTGTCAGCCATAGCAGTCTTACCCATTTGCTGATACTGTTCCTTTGCCTGCTGAAAAAGCATATCGTCTGACAAATCATACTGAAATGCCTTGCGGTTTGATATTGCGCTGAGAGCGTTGTTATAATCGCCCTGCTTGCTGTACTTAAACTGCTGAGAAAGATTATTGTTACGGTACAGAGCGTTGAGCCTGTCCTGCGCCGTCTGCACTTCTCTACCCATACCGCCTGCGCCGGCAGAATAATTTGTATTCGCATAATTATTGTAATTGCGTGTTGCTGTGTCCTGCTTATTTTTATAATCAATAACGTTGCCCGAAGCTCTATAGGGCTGATAATTATAAGCCATTGTTATCCTCCTGTTCTGTACTTTCTTTGTTTTCTTCCTGATACTTTCCGTAATCTGAAACAAGCTGTGACTGTGCCTTAATTGCTACAGTCTGCCACGCTTCTTTGAGTATCAGCTCAACTATTGACGGAGGAAGTAAAGGGTGATTTACTACCTCGTTCAGCTTGTTTCTTGCGTCGGCAATTAAAACCGAAACCGGAATTGATTTTGTGTTTTCATTTGAATTTTTCTCTGCCATAAATATCAACCTCTTTTATAAATCTTCTGTGTCTAAAAGTGTAATTAGTCCATTTCTTACTTTTAATTCAGACCAACCCTCGCTACCGTCACTGCGCAATATGCGAACCCATATTCTACCTGTTTTGGTTGCATAACCGTCAGAAACAATATCTTTTATATTCATTCCACTTATTTGTGAATTATGGAAATAACAAGGGGATTCAATATGCAGTCCCTCTGCGTTGTATATGTTATTACCGCTGACATATTGCGGTATCTGTCCTCTGCTATATGTAAGTAAAGGAGCATATCCAAGACCGGTATTGTCACTTTCTTTTGCGATAGTAAAAAAAGAGCCGAGCGGAAATTCTAATTTAATTCCCAGACCTGCGTGATTGCCGTAACTCAACCTTTGAATATTAGCCATTTCCAGAGAAGAACCGTCCTAATAAAGTTTATAAAACGAAAACTTATTTGGAGATATGGAAAAAATCTGTTCGCCGTCGTAATACGAATTAATCTGAGAATTTTCTAACTTTATACCGCCGTTTGACCACTTATTCCAAGAAGCTGTCAAGGAATCAACAGCTAACGAACCGCTGAATGTTCCCTCTTTTGCTGTCATAACTCCTGTAGAAGCAACCTCAAATTTTCCGTTGCCGATATTAATACTTCCTCCGTTAATATTCGCTTTTGGAAAATAGATTTCGTTTTCTTCAATATAAGCAACTTCATAATTTCCGTCGTATAAGGAAAGTTTAACGGGTGTTATTCGTAGCTTTTTATTTGAATCAACCGTTACCGTTTCGGTTGTACCGTCCTCTTTGGTAACAGTAAATTCGCTTGTAAGCAGTCCTACGTCAATTCCGTATACAGGAATTGCTTCTGTATCATCAAGCAAACCCTCTTTGATAAAATTCTGCTGATATAATTTATAATTTCCATAATCGGAACCGAGTTCTGACGAATATGTATAAAGTTGTGTGAAGCCTGTGCTTTTGCCGTCAATCTTTACAGATGTATTCAGCAGATATTCTCCGAATTGACTTTTTGCAAGATAACTTCCGTTCATAGCCATTTGCCATTGCTCGTCGGACTGAATAATGACATCGGCTGTTTTTATGATAAGGTCACGTATTTTCTGATATTTTGAAAGTATGTCCGACTTTTCTTCGTTGTCACCGTTTGAAGCGGAAATTGCAGAAGCCGTCTGCTCCCATATCTTATCAACAGTAAGATTTGATAAGGTTGCGTTGATTTGCTCGTTATTGCGGTAAATGTAACTGCGTATCTCTGCAAGCTGTTGTTCAACCGTTCCCGAGTTGCTTATATTCGGTAAATCAAGATATATCATCAGCCGTCACTTCCTATGTCAAGCACTTTGCTTATTGAATATATTTTACACTCGCCGAAGCCCTCAATTCTAACTCGGAACCGGTCACATCTGCGAGGTGCTACGGGAACGCTGAACGAGCGTGTTCCGCCTCCTGCGAATGTTGCAACTGCTTCCCATTCTCCCATATCGTCATACTGAATATACAGCCGCACTTCGCTCTGTACAGGCTTTGACAGCCTTAATAACATTCTTCCTACATATTTGTTGTCTGCGTAAGAATAGCCGATATTGCCTGTTTCTGCGAACCAGTCAAAGTCTTTTTCAGCGTTTGCTCCTCCGCATATATTCATAAGCGTATTGGTATCA
>JBJEOX010000117.1:0-3114 GCA_051880935.1 Ruminococcus sp. | reverse complement strand
CTGACAACAATGGCTCTTGTACCGCAGGTTGTTGACGCTGTTTCAATTCCCGTAATTGCGGCTGGCGGTATTGCAGACGGCAGACAGATTGCAGCTGCATTTATGCTCGGCGCAGTGGGCGTTCAGGTAGGAACAAGATTCCTTGTTGCAGAGGAATGTACAATTGCTCAGGAATATAAGGATAAAATTTTAAAGGCTAAGGATATTGACACCGTTGTTACGGGCAAAAGGCTCGGACATCCCGTTCGTGCAATCAGAAACGCCTTTACACGTGAATACACAAAGGCAGAGTACAACTCATCAGAGGTTTCGGACGAGGAGCTTGAAAATATGGGTATCGGCAAGCTTCGTCTGGCTGTAAGAGAGGGTGACGTTTCAAACGGCACAGTGCTTGCAGGTCAGGTAGCCTCTATGGTTAAAAAGGAACAGCCTGCACGTGAGATGATTGTTGAAATGTTCACACAGGCTGAAGAAGTATTGAACGGAGCGACAAAATGGGTAAAATAGCGTTTATTTTTTCGGGACAGGGCGCACAGTACAGCGGAATGGGCAAGGAGCTATTTGAGGCTTCTCCTGCCGCAAAGGCTGTTTATGATATGGCAGATTCTGTAAGAGAGGGCACTTCAAGGCAGTGCTTTGAGGGCAGTACAGAGGAGCTTTGCAAGACTGTAAACACACAGCCCTGCGTATTTACAGCCGACCTTGCGGCGGCTTATGCGCTTGTTGAAAAGGGCATTAAGCCCGACTGCGTTGCAGGCTTTTCACTCGGTGAAATTGCGGCTCTCGCATTTTCAAAAATGCTCTCCGACGAAGAAGCATTCAGGCTTGTCTGCAAAAGAGGCGAGCTTATGGACAAGGCGGCAACCGAGAATCCCGGTGCAATGGCGGCTGTAATGAAGATTACGCCTCAGCAGGTTGAAGAGATTTGCGCTAAGTTTGACAAGACGTATCCCGTAAATTACAACTCGCCTGCACAGACTGTTGTGGCAACAACAAGCGAAAATGCAGACAAATTCTGCGAAGCCGTAAAGGAAGCAGGCGGCAGAGCAAAGCTGCTTGCAGTAAGCGGTGCATTCCACTCACCGTTTATGGCTGAAGCCGCTGACGGACTTGCTGAGTATATGGAAAATGTTGATTTTTCAGAGCCTGAAACCGTTATTTACTCTGACGTAACCGCAAAGCCTTATGAGGGTGATTACAAGGCGCTTGTAAAGGCTCAGGTCGAAAGCCCCGTAAAGTGGCAGACAATCGTCGAGAATATGGTTGCCGACGGCGTTGACACGTTTATCGAGGTCGGAGTAGGCAAAACGCTGACAGGTCTTGTAAAGAGAATCAACGGTGACGTAAAGGCATTCAAGGTAGAAACTCCTGCCGACATTGAGGCACTGGAGCTTTGATTCAATATACATTCGTTGGGCAGGATTTTTCTTCCTGCCGCAGAAATTCGGAGGTAAATAATATGGATTTTACAAATAAAACAGCCGTTGTAACCGGCGGCTCAAGAGGAATCGGTCTTGCAATCGCAACAAAGCTTGCACAGGGCGGCGCAAACATTGCAATTCTCTATGTAGGCGACGAGAGCGAGGGCATCAAGGCTAAGGAAGAGCTTTTGCAGTACGGCACAAAGGTTGAGCAGTATTTCTGCGACGTATCCGACTTTGAGGCTTCGCAGAAGGTAGTTGAAAAGGTTATTGAGGAGTTCGGCGGAATTGATTTTCTCATCAACAACGCAGGAATCACACGTGACAAGCTCATTCTAAATATGGAAGAAAAGGACTTTGACGCAGTGATCGGCGTAAACCTCAAGGGTACTTTCAATATGATTAAGCACACCTACAAGCACTTTATGAAGAAGCGTTTCGGCAGAATCGTAAGCACTTCTTCAATCGTAGGTCTTAACGGCAACGCAGGACAGGCTAACTATTCCGCTTCAAAGGCAGGCATTATCGGTCTTACAAAGTCCGTTGCAAAGGAGCTTGCAGGCAGAGGTGTTACAGCCAACGCAGTTGCTCCCGGCTACATCGGAACAGATATGACAAACGTGCTTTCCGACAAGGTAAAGGACGCTATGAAGGCACAGATTCCCGCAAAGCGCATCGGTACTCCCGACGACGTTGCAAACGTTGTAGCATTCCTCTGCTCCGACGAAGCAGCCTACGTTACAGGCGAAGTTATCCGTGTAGACGGCGGCCTCGCAATGTAACGGTGTGCCACCGTGAGCAATTCGAAAAGACAGGTCGGCGGTATCGGACAGGACGGTATCCCGACCGTAAACATAATTGAAAATTGAAAATGGAAAATGGAAAATTCAATTAATTTTGCATTATGCATTATGAATATTGCATTTCCTTGTTGGAGGTAAATATGAGCAGAAGAGTAGTAGTAACAGGACTTGGCGCAATCACTCCCGTCGGCAATGATGTTGACACAATGTGGAAAAACCTGGTTGACGGCGTGTGCGGTATTGAAACAATCACAGAGTTTGACACAAGCGATTTAAAGGTTCACATTGCAGGTACTGTAAAGGACTTTGAGCCCGAAAAGTATATTGAAAAAAGGGAAGTAAGAAAGCTTGACCTTTACACACAGTACGCTCTTGCGGCTGCACAGCAGGCTGTTGATGACAGCGGAATTTTGGGCAAGATTGACGAAAACCGTTTCGGCGTTTACATAGGCGCAGGTATCGGCGGACTTCACACCTTTGTAAAGAATACTGTTGCAATGGAAAACGGCGGTGCTAAGAAGGTTTCTCCGTTCTTCATTCCTATGATGATTGGCAACATCGCAACGGGTAATGTTGCTATCCGCTTTAACGCAAAGGGCGCTTCACTTTCCGTAATCAGCGCCTGCGCAACAGGTACTAACTCAATCGGCGAGGCTTTCCACGCAGTAAAGGACGGCTATGTTGACGCTGTAATCGCAGGCGGTACCGAGGCTGTTATTTCTCCGCTCACAATCGCAGGCTTCCAGAACATCAAGGCTCTTTCAACCAATCCCGACCCGAAGAAGGCTTCACGTCCGTTTGACAAGGACCGTGACGGCTTTATTATGGGCGAGGGCGCAGGTATGCTTATCCTTGAAGAGTACGAGCACGCAAAGGCAAGAGGCGCAAAG
>JBJEOX010000116.1:0-3136 GCA_051880935.1 Ruminococcus sp. | reverse complement strand
ATAAATACCACTTTTTTATGAAAATAGTGTCAGCAATTAATACTGCAACAAGTAAAGATAAGCTAATAAGAAATACAATAAATCCTAAGTCAACAAGAAAATTAACAAGTAACAGATTTATAAGTACAAGAACAGAAAAACCGATAATGCACATACATACTGAAATAAGAATATCAATAAAAGTTTTTTTCATCATTGACCTCCTTTGGAATATTGTATATATGACCTATTACAATTATATTATAGCAAGTGTACGGAAAAAGTCAATAAGAAATTGTTTTTTTAATATAAAATAATGAAATAAAGGTCGGGTGATTCATTGCGAATACCCGACCTTTAAGCGTCGTATAACTTATTTACTTTATAGGAAAATGCTCGAAAACGGTCGGCAAAGAAGGTTTTGATAATATCAACCTGTCAGCTCGGACTGCGTGCCGAGGCACTCGACTATTTTATCCAGACGAGGTCAGTGTCTGTTGCGATATTGTCAATGCCGTAAAGGAAAACAACCTGCTCAGGCTTTTCCTGCTCCACAATCTGCGAAACGCTCATTTTGTAGTAACGCATATCAACGAGGATAATTTTGCTGTAATTCTCGGCAAGGAACGGCGCAAGACTGTGCGAAAAGCTGTCCTTAACAAGCAGAATCGTTCCGCCCTCTGCGTTTGAATTTGTAATCTCCGTTAAGGCGTGGTTTCCGTCGATGAAAACGGGGTACTTGTCGTCATCTTCAAGGTGGTCGTAAAAATACATTGAGCCGAATTCATCTGTGTTTGTGCCCTCGGAAATTTTAACCTTGATGTTTTTCTCGGTGTTTTCGGGATTGTCCCAAATCTGAATACTGTCGGGCTGTGTAAACCAGAAGCCGCTCGTTGAATACGTCGTGCCGTAAAATCCGCCGTAGGTCTTTATGTCAAACCTTTCTTTCGGGGCAGGGGTGATGTTAAGCTGTTCGCAGAGCTTTTCATACGCCGTATATGCACCGAGAGTTGTCCAGTGGTGGTCGGTTTTGTAGTAAAGCTGATTTCCGCTTGCATAGGCATCCTTAAAGGTCTTGCGCAAGTCAACAAATGAAATTCCGTTTGTGCTGAGCGTTGAGGAAATCTGTTCAAAGTACGTATCGTCGTTGTACTTGTCGTGAACGGCAGGCAGAACGTCGTCGGCAACGTAACCGGTTGACGGGGCAAACATAACCGTTACGGGAACGTCAATTGTGTTTTTGAATTTAACGATTGTGTTCACGTTTTTCTCAAGCTTATTGTCCGTTGAAACAGGCTTGTTAATAAGATAACCGTTACCGCAGTTATACACGCCGTTTGCACCGTTGTTGCCCGTATCAAGGCTGTAGTAGGCATTAAGACCTACCCAGAAGCTCCTTGCAGGGAACTGGTCGGCAAAGTAGCTTTCAAAATCCGTGCCGAATGTTCCGTCAAGCACCTTGTCAACCGAAACTTCGGGAAATTGCTGAAGATAACGCTTTTCGGACGAACTGTAGTCTGATTTTGGATTAAACAGAAACCAGACAGCCATTCCGAATATGAAAATTAAGAAAACGAATGCAGGAACATATCGTCCGAACCTGCTTCTGTCGTCTTTAAAACGCATATTTTTGCTCCTTATTAAAATCTGAAATACAAGAACGGATTGTAGCTCTGGTCAACAAGGCTTGCTGTGCTGATGAGTAAAACTACAGCGCAGAACAGCGTTTCGAAAATCCATATGTGCCTTGTATCGGAAAAGCGTGAATAGAGCTTTGCACTGAGCGGTGTGCTTGCAATTGCCGCAACAATAAGCAGCGGCAGATAACTCAGAATCAGAGTGAGCGCCTGAGCACCGCAAAGTCCGTTGCCGAAGTTGAACAAATCGGTGAGGAAGCTGCCGAGCTGTGATATATCGGTAAAGTAGAAAAGTCCCCAGCCGATAATTACAATAAACATTGTGTAAATGTGCTGTAAAACGGCAGGCAGTTTTTCAAGAAAACGCTTGAGGACGAATTTTTCAAGAATAAGCAGTAAGCCGTAGTAAAGACCCCAGAGCAGGAAGTTGTATGAAGCACCGTGCCAGAGTCCCGTAAGTCCCCACACAACGAGCAGGTTGATTATCTGTCGTTTAACGCCCTTTCGGTTGCCGCCGAGCGGAATGTAAACATACTCCTTAAACCACGTTGACAGCGAAATGTGCCACCTTCTCCAGAAGTCGGTAATCGACTTTGCAATGTAGGGATAGTTGAAGTTTTTGAGGAACTCAAAGCCGAGCATATTGCCAAGACCGCAAGCCATATCGGAATAACCCGAAAAGTCAAAGTAAATCTGAAACGTGTAAGCAATAATTCCGACCCACGTTCCGATAACGCCGTTTTCATCGGTTGTTGCAAACATTGCGGTAGTCAGCGTGCCCATCTGATTTGCAATCAGCACCTTTTTGCCGAGTCCCACCATAAAGAGCAGAACTCCCTTTGTGAACTGTTCAAGCGTTTCTTTGCGGTGAGTGAGCTGATAAGCAACGTCCTTGTAGCGGACAATCGGACCTGCAATAAGCTGAGGAAACAGTGCAACGTACGTTCCGAAGTTGATAAAGCTTTTTGAAACGGGAGCGTCGTCACGGTAAACGTCAATTACGTAGCTCATTGTCTGGAAGGTATAGAAGCTGATGCCTATAGGCAGGCTGATTTGCAGCTCGGGAATGTTCAAAAACGGCAGCATATTCAGCGTTTCGGTTATCATTCCCGTGTATTTGAACACCGCAAGAATGCCGATGTCAAGCACGCAGGTGAGAATCAGAAACAGTTTTTTCTTCTTTTTGTCCTGTCGGTACTTGTCCACCAGAAAGCCGCCGATGTAGTTGAAGAATATGTTGAACACCATCAGCAGAACGAGCATAGGCTCGCCCCAGCCGTAGAAAACAAGGTTTATTATAAACAGAAAAATATTCCTGCCCTGCCTCGGCACGAGATAGTACGCCAGAAGCGTTATCGGCAGATACGCAAACAAAAATACAAGGCTTGAAAATACCAAGTCAATATCCCCCATAGATTTAATAATTTTTAAACAAGCAGAATAAACTATAATTTAGCAAATTAACAATTAACAATGTACAATTAACAATTATGGTCGAGTGGGTAGGTTGCAATAATTTA
>JBJEOX010000115.1:0-3151 GCA_051880935.1 Ruminococcus sp. | reverse complement strand
ATTTCCTCAACAACGTCTACGCACTCACAGCCGCCGTAGTAACGCTTGCCGGGATAACCCTCGGCATACTTATTTGTAAGGTGGCTTCCCATAGCCGCCATAACAGCCGGCGAAACGAGGTTTTCGCTTGCGATAAGCTCAAGATTTCTGCGCTGTCTTTTAAGCTCGTCGGTCATAGCCTGACCTACCTCGGGATCGTAGCCGTTGAGATACTCAAGAGATGCGATGTTTGTTAATTCACTCATTTTAAATTCCCCTTATCTGAAATTCTATTTATATAAGATTAGCTGATAATGCCTTATCTTTTAATGTATACAAATCTTTGAGCGTGGAAATTCTCCCCGCTTCATTTCTGAGAGAAGCCGCTCCCCTCATTCCCTTAAAATAGCCTGAAACAAGCTTTCGAGCCTGCAAAAGTGCCATATGCTCGCCCTTGTATTCTACCATTTTTTCAATATGACCGACCATAACGCCGAGCTTTTCTTCAAGTGACGGAAAGTGCAAAGGCTCTTCGGGATTTTCAAGATACGAATTTATCTGCGAAAAAATCCACGGATTGCCGAGCGTTGCCCTGCCGACCATAATTATATCACAGCCTGTTTTTTCAATAACCGACTTTGCTTTTTCTGCGCCGTCAATGTCGCCGTTGGCAATTACGGGAATTTTAACGGCATTTTTCACAGCTCTGATTATATCGTAATCAACAGGCGGCTTGTAATATTGCATTCTCGTCCTGCCGTGAACGGTTACTGCGCTTGCGCCTGCCTGCTCACAGATTTTTGCGACCTCAACGGCGTTTGCGTTTTCATCGTCCCAGCCCTTGCGGATTTTTACGGTTACGGGAACATCTGCAACGCCTACAACCCTGCTGACAATTTCACCGCAAAGCTGTGGATTTCTCATAAGCGCACTGCCGCTGCCGTTTGAGCTGATTTTCGGAGCAGGACAGCCCATATTAATATCAATCAAATCGGGATTGTTCTGCATTGCACGCCGAGCCGCCTCAGCCATACATTCGGGGTCATCACCGAAAATCTGAATACCGCAGGGACGTTCGAATTCGGAAATATCCATTAACTGCTCGCTCTTTTTGCTGTTGAACGAAAGCGCCTTTGAGCTTACCATTTCGCTTATGCAAAGTCCTGCACCGAACTCCATACAAAGCTCTCGGTACGCTCTGTCGCTCACGCCCGCCATAGGAGCAAGGACTGCACGGGATTTCAAAGCAACCGAGCCGATTTTGTAATTGCCCATACTTATCTTCCCACTGCTTTTCTGCCGCTTACCTTTGTGCTTATAAGCACTGAGGCGGCAACGATTATTCCCACGCCTACACAAGCCCAGGAAATAATTCCTGCGGTGTAATTTGTGGAATACTGCTTTTTGCTGACCGTTTTTGAAACGGTGGGAGTCTGAATATACGAGGTTGTACTCTGCTGCGGCTCAACATACTGTGCCTGAGTAGGAGCTTCGGTTTCGGGCTCGTAAGGCTCGGTTTCATAAGGCACATACTCGGTTGTTTCCTCCTGATACGGCTCCGTTACGGGAACGTACCCGGTAGTTTCTTCAACGTACGGAGGTTCTGTGTACACCGGCTCGGTATATACGGGTTCGGTTACAACAGGCTCAACCGTTGAAACATCATCATCGATTCCGTCACCATCATAATCTACGGCAAGCACCGAGAATGTGCTGAACCACACTGCTGTTATTAACATAAAAAAGCAAACTGCTTTTTTAAGAAAACTGATTGATTTCATTTTAATACCCCATTTTAAGATATTTGGCGTATATATTTTGATTATACCAAACAATGCGTATTAATGCAAGCACTTTATTTTTCAGTGTCACGTCAATCTAATTTTGAAATAAATCTGTAACACAAATTACAGCAACAAAAAAGCGTATAAACTTCGCTAAATTGTTAATATCAAATAAATTGCATTTCAATATACCGCTTATAGCCTTTTTCGGTTCAAAGCGGTTCTTATATTCTCTTGCTAAGTTAAGTGCAATCTTTCTCAATATATTTAAATTTTGCTGTACATTCATATCCCACACTTTCGTTTTATCTTCCAGAAAATGAACATCCAGTAACCAGTGCATACTCTCTACCGCCCACTCTAACCGTGCATGTTTTAGTAATTCTTCCGGTGTAAGTTTACGACTTGAGATATAATAATGCCATTCACTGCTTGTTTCTTCGCCCTTTGTAAATTCCGTATGAATTGCACCTATTGTTGATAGATTTTTCCAATTTTCCTTTCCATGAAGCCAATTTATTTCGGAAGTAGTATATGCTGTACGCTTTTCTATCCTTCCTCCGTTAAGCTCTTTTTGTGTATATTTATTTAATTCTTCATTTTGTACAAATAATTCTATATCCTTACGAAGTGTAGGTTCATTATCTTTTACAACAAACAAATAATCCCCTTTCTCTTCTATAACTTTTTCCGCTGATTTCTTCTTACAATGAAGTGCATCAGCAACCACTATAGAACCGCTTATATCAAGAATATCTATTAATTCTCTGAATATTTCAGGCTCGGAGATTTTTGTTTCACATGGCAATGAACCTAATACTAACTTACTTTCTGATATTATAGCACTTAAAATATGCAATGGTTGACCATTTTCTGAACGCTGGTCTGTTGAACATATAGTTTTTCCATCAATGGCGATGGTTTTATCGTTGTTATTGCCTTGTAATATCTCTTTCACCCATTCAATAAACACCTTATTAAATTTTTGCGGATTTACACAGCCAATAAGATTGTAAAATTGTGCTCTTGACGGTAGTTTATATATATTAAATTCTTTTTGCAGAAAATCTTGAGTTGGCTTAGCTTTTGCCCATTCATAAATATCTGATATATTTTGTAAATTGCTCAGCATTCCACATACCATAATTGTTAAAATATCTGATATTTTGTAATAGTACCCTTTATGGTCACATTCTTTTTCTAATTCTTTCATTTTTTCTTGTAATCTTTCAAAGCTATCCATTTTTATCACCCATATATATTATCACATATTTGGGCTTTATTTTCGATTACAAAATTATTTCAAAATTAGATTGACGTGTTTTCAGTGTAATAAACGATAATTTAGCAAATTAACAATGTACAATTAACAATTATGGTCGAGTGGG
>JBJEOX010000114.1:0-3151 GCA_051880935.1 Ruminococcus sp. | reverse complement strand
AAGCTCCGTTGCAGGGGACGAGCTTGAAAAAAAGCTCTCTGTTCCCTACACAGGCGTTGTAAACCCGACCGCCTTTACCGCCGCACACAAGACGAAAAACGGCAAAATCGGAATTATCGGCACAGCCGCAACAATCGGAAGTCACAGCTACAAATTAAGGCTTGAAAAATTAAATCCCGACTTCAAGGTTTATGAGCAGGCTTGTGCGCTGTTTGTGCCGCTTGTCGAAAGCGGAATAATCTGCCGTGACGACCAGATTGTGCGCCTTGTTGTAAGACGTTATCTGTCGGAGCTTAAGGACGAGGGAATCGACACGCTGATTTTAGGCTGTACGCACTATCCGCTTTTGAGGGACGCAATTTCCGACTTTATGGGCGAGGGCGTTACACTTGTTGACTCGGGATACGAAACGGCTGTTTATGCCGCTAAAATTTTAAAGGAACAGAATCTTCTCAATGACGACTGCACGCAGAAGAGCCCCGAATTCTACGTCAGCGACACACCCGACGGCTTTGAAAGCGTTGCAGGACTTTTCCTCGGACGTGATATGGAGCACAGGGTTACGCAGATTGACATTGAGCAATATTAAATAACAGGTAAAAAATATGGCTGATAAGGAAAAATATCTGATTTCGATAATCGGAGAACAAACGCTTGACGGTGAAACCGACAGGGTTGAGGTGCTCACCTCGGGCAATTATATGATAAAAAAAAATCACTGCTACATCGGCTACAAGGAGTATGACGAGGAAAATCCAAACAAATATTCCGACAACCTCATCAAGGTTGAGGACAACATTGTCACTATCATAAGGAAAGGCGAAATGCAGTCACGCCTTATGCTCGAAAAGGGCAAACGTCATCAGTGCCTTTACCAGACGGTTGCAGGCGATTTGATGATTGGCGTTTTTACAAAGACTATGAAAAATACGCTTAACGACAAGGGCGGCACGCTTGAAGTAAGCTACACGCTCGACTTCAACACCGACCTTGTAAGCGAAAACAGATTCATAATAACGGTAGAAGAAAAAAATATCAGGAATGAGGATTAAAATGGACACTTACGCAAAAGCGGTTAATATGCTTAAAAATGCAATTACAAACGCAATTAACAAGGCAATCGAAAACGGAGAGCTACCGCAGGCAGAGCTTCCGCAGTTTATTATAGAAACTCCTGCCGACAGGACTCACGGCGACTTTGCAACAAACGCCGCAATGGCTGGTGCAAAATCTTTCAGAATGCCGCCCTTTAAAATTGCGCAGGCTATAACGGCTAACCTCGACCTCGAGGGTACAATGTGCGAACGCTTTGAAACTGCCGGACCGGGATTTATCAACTTCTTCCTCGGAACGGAATTTTACTCAAACGTAATCAGAGAAATTCAGAGCGACCCCGAAAATTACGGCAGAAGCGAGTATGGCGCAGACGAAAAGGTAATGGTTGAATTTGTTTCGGCAAACCCGACAGGTCCTATGCATATGGGCAACGCAAGAGGCGGTGCGCTCGGCGACTGCCTTGCCGCTGTGCTCGACAAAGCAGGCTACAACGTATGGCGTGAGTTCTACGTTAACGACGCAGGCAATCAGATTGAAAAGTTCGGCTGTTCGCTTGAGGCTCGTTATCTTCAGATTTTCAAGGGCGACGAGATTGAATTTCCCGAGGACGGCTATCAGGGTGCAGATATCACCGAGCTTGCACAGGAATACGCTGACCTCAACGGCGACAGCCTTGTAAATGCTACGAGCGAGGAGCGCAAAAGCGCACTCGTCGGCTTTGCACTTCCGAAAAACATCAAGAAGATGCAGGACGATATGGCAAAGTACAAAATCTTCTATGACAAGTGGTTCTTCGAAAGCGAGCTTCACAAGAGCGGCGCAGTAGAGGCTGTTGTTGACTTGCTCACAGAAAAGGGACTTACCTATGAAAAAGAGGGCGCAATCTGGTACAAAAACAAGCAGGTGCTTACCGAAAAGCTTTTAAAAGAGGGCAAAAGCCAGAAGTACATTGACAACCTTGAATTAAAGGACGACGTACTTATCCGTCAGAACGGCAATCCCACATACTTTGCGGCTGACATTGCGTATCACAAGAATAAATTTGACAGAGGCTTTACAACGCTTATTGACGTGTGGGGTGCCGACCACCACGGCCACGTTATGAGAATGAAGGGCGCAATGGACGCTATCGGCTGTAACGGCGACAAGCTTGACGTTGTGCTTATGCAGCTTGTAAAGCTTGTAAGAAACGGCGAGCTTGTAAGAATGAGCAAGCGTACGGGAAAGGCTATTCAGCTCGGAGATTTGCTTGACGAGGTACCCGTTGACAGCGCAAGATTCCTGTTCAACACAAGAGAGGCTAACACGCAGATGGACTTTGACCTCGACCTTGCCGTAAGTCAGGACAACCAGAATCCCGTTTACTACGTTCAGTATGCTCACGCAAGAATTTGCAGTATCTTCAAGTCGCTTGCAAAGGACGGAATCAACGCACGTGAGTGCAGTGCAGAGGAGCTTGCTCTGCTGACTGCTCCCGAGGAGCGTGAGCTTATCAATCACCTTGCTTCCTACACAAGCGAGATTATCAGCGCCGCAAAGGACTACGACCCGACAAAGATTACACGCTACGTAACACAGCTTGCAACGCTGTTCCACAAGTTCTACAACGCCTGCCGTGTAAAGGGCGAGGAAGAAGGTCTTATGCAGGCAAGGCTTGCGCTCTGCGACTGCGTAAGGGCGGTAATTAAAAACGTACTGACAATGTTCAACATAAGCTGTCCCGAAAGTATGTAAGTCGAGTGCCTCGACACGCAGATTTGGCAGACAGTTTGTTCTTTGACAAAACTATTTTGCCCGACCGTATACAATGATTTTCTATTAATTCGAGTAATTTTCATTATGTACATTCAAAATCACAAAAAATCTGAATTGCTTATCAATTTAAGAGATGAACTTCTCTCTGCTGAAAAGGACAGATTATCAGGTATCACAGGCTGTACACTTGACGAGCTTGACAAATATCTTGATGATATAATTGCAGAAACTGAAAAAAGGATTGTATAGACTATCACTCAAAATACACAATTCTTGTTAACAATCGTAGGGAACAACCCCTGTGTTGTTCCTACATAAGTAAGATGAATTTCCGTTAGGA
>JBJEOX010000113.1:0-3162 GCA_051880935.1 Ruminococcus sp. | reverse complement strand
TATATAGCGATAACAGTAAAACAACTTGGGTGTATTATGCCGCACCTAACGCCTACTCTCAACCTGTGGGAACAGCAGAAATATATATTAGTTCAATGATATCACCAAATGAAAAGTCTCTTAAGATGGAGCGTTATTATAATGCAAGAGCTAATAATGCAATATCAGGTGATCTTACTGCAAATCAATGGTATCACATTGATGTTGTATATACCAATAATGCAACGGTTGTTTATGTCGACGGAACACAAGTAAGTTATGAAAGCAGTAGCTTTAAGCTTACCGATATTCTCGGCACGGGCAGCATATTCCAAATTGGTAAAGGTAACTGGGGCTCCGGTGAGTACACCACAATGCAGCTTGATAATTTCAAGATTGTTGCAGGAGCAAGACGCTACACTAATCAATTAGAGTGGCTTGCAGACCAGCTTACCTTGCCTTATTCTACAGAAACAGGAAAGGAAGTATACGGTAACATCACTCTTCCTGCAACTATCAGCGAAGAGGGTCTTTCTGCAACAGTAACTTGGGAAACAAAAAACTCTGCCGTTGTTTCTGCTGGTGGTATTGTTAATAGACCGGCTTCGGATACTGATGTTACATTGACAGCCACGATTACATCAGGAAGCAGTACCACAAAAAGAGATTTTACATTTACCGTTAAGGCAAAGCCAAAGGAAATAAAGGAAGAAGATTACACAGATTACTTCTTCGCATATTTTACTGGTGAAGCTTATTCCAACGGCGAGCAGGCGTATTTTGCAACAAGCCAAGACGGTCTGAAATGGGAAAACATAAACAATAATAAACCGTCATTAAGCTCAACTGTCGGAAGAACAGGTTTGCGTGACCCGTTTATTATTCGTTCTCCCGAGGGCGATAAGTTCTATATGTTGGCTACAGATGCAAATCATAATAAATACGGATGGGAAACATTTAGCACATCAGTTTTTATTGCCGAGTCAACAGACTTAGTTAATTGGACAAATCAGAGATTAGTTGATCTTGGTCAAAACAGTCAAGGTAATAGTTATGGTTTTAAGTGTGTATGGGCACCTGAAGCATTTTACGATTCTTCAAGAGGAGAATATGTAGTGTTTTGGGCGTCATCTTATGTTAGTCCTGTATCTGATGGTGCTAAATTAAAAATATTTTATGCTACTACCCGTGATTTCTATACCTTTTCTGATGCAGTTACTTATATTGCTTATGATGTAAACAACTCATATATTGATACTACAATGATTGAGAATAACGGTACAATCTATCGCTTTACCAAAAATGAAGGCGCAGAGGGTACGACTAATTCACTTGGTGCAAACGGAAAATCTATATTTATGGAAAAAGGAACAAACGGAGTATTTGGTTCTTTTAGTTACGTTAGTTCAGCCAGCCTTAACGCTGAACATCCGGTTGAGGCTCCTGCTATATTTAAGCTGAACAAAGACGATGCCGAAACAGATACATGGTGTCTGTTACTGGATAATTTCAGCGGAATAGGTTATTATCCTTTACTTACAACAGACCTTGATAGCGGTGTGTTTGAGAAGGTATCTGCTGACAGGTATCAGATGCCCGGAGCAGGATATCGAAATGCACGCCACGGTACTCCTATTCGTATTACTTCGGAAGAGTATAAGACAATTATGGCTAATGCCGCAGAAAACACAAAAACACCTGCAGAGGGTGATATTACTGCCGAGTTTAACATTGACGCTGTAAATGTCCTTGATACAGATGCAAATACAATTTTAATCTATCCTAATAAGTTTGCAACACAGGATATAGATAATAAAGCTGATCATCAACTAACTCTGAATGAAATGTTCCAAACTCTTCCTGATGGTTTTAATTGGAGTAATTGGTACGCTATTCGTATTGAAAACCGAGGAAATAAATCCGATGGATTAAGGTACACTGTTCTTCAAAAAGATACAGCATCAGCGGGATTCGCAGTACAAAAAAATGATTCCTTCTTTTTGCTGGTGAAGAAAACGCCAGAGAATGAAACTCTTTATAATAACATAAGAGATCAATGGCCTACCATTAATTCAGGTGTAATTAATGAATATGTTTCCGATGGTTTAGGAGATACAGCAGAGATATTTATTAATAATAATCTTGAATTAAACGATTTAAACGGTGAACACGGATGTAACAGCGGTAACCCATACGGAAAAGTAACATTTATACGAAGAAACACATTCGGTATAGAAGCGATAAACACGCTTGATACGCATAATGATGTAAATACAATATTAGTAAATCCTGCATATTTCAAATCTCAGATAGATACCACTTATGGCGGTGTTAAAATACTAAGAAATATGTTCCCAAATCCGCCGTCAGACTTTAATTGGGGAGCTTGGACAGCTGTACGTATTGAAAAAAGAGGGGGAAGATATACTGTTCTTGAAGAGGGTGTACCTGTATCCGGTGACCAAGTAGGATATATCGGTGTAGATACATATGATTCATATATTCTGTTGATTAGAACCGCATTATTAGATAATTTTCCAAGTTATAAACGTCCAACGGCAGACTGGCCGCAACCTACTACTGATTATACTCTCGATGGCAACGGCGACACGGCAACGTTTACTTTTCTAAACGCAGACAACACCTATTCTTCAGCAGATACATCAGGCTTAAAATCAGGAGTGTCTACAGCGGATGACATTACAAATTTTGGTTCTGATCGTTATGATAAATATTATGCTTACGTCACATTCACTCCCAAAAATTACGAGCAGAGGAATGGTCTTAACGGAGAACAGGGAGAAAAAGCGGACGCTGATATCACACCGGTGACCGATTCATCTATCAAGTTCAGCCTTTTTGATTATGACGGTAACATCAACTTTAAGAGGGGAACTTCACAGTATACCGAGGCTAACCAACGTACGATTGCAGAGTATTTTCCTTTCAAATATCAATTATATGGTTTGTGGTCTAACCCCGAATATCAAAATATACCCTCACGAAGTGATAATAATCTTTATTGGGACACAGAGTATGATAAATGGAATTTTATACCGGGACATTCTACAGTAAACAAAACGCTTAATTTAGCCGGTTATCCTGTTTTGAATCTTTGGAGAACAGACAGTGACGGTAACTCGTTTACTACTACCCCTGAACTTAACGACGAAGAGCGCAGTC
>JBJEOX010000112.1:0-3167 GCA_051880935.1 Ruminococcus sp. | reverse complement strand
ATTTTCATACTTATTAATTGACTGCTGGCTTGTGCCGATAATATCGGCAAGCTGTTGCTGGCTCAATCCTTTTTTAGTTCTGAGAAGCTTTAAATTTTTCACCATAACTATTCACCTCAATATTAATATTAACAACTTGAAGTAGTTAAATAAAAAACTTATTATTAGTTATTGACAACAACCTAAAGTTGTTATATAATACAAATAAAAGTTTGACTATTTAAGTCGGACAAATACAAATAAAGGGGAAATTTAAATGAAAAAGCGAACAAAAATTTTATCAATTATGTTGGCTTTAATGCTGACAGCAACACTTGTGCCGACTGCATTGGTGCAGGTTTTTGCAAGTGATGACGATTGGCAGGATCCGGCAACTCAGGACGAAATAACAAATTCGGATTTTTATTATTCTATGTTATTGAAAAAAGCTCCCGACCATACTTTTACTTCTCCATGCGATACTACTCTTTCAGGTGCCGATGCATTAAAAGGCGAAAACAAATCAAACTCAATCGCATGTAATATGTTTGGAGCGGAATTACTGTTCTATCATACAAGCGGCGATAACACTACAATATCAATAAACGAAAGCTGTACCAAATATGAATTTCTTAAAAACGGATATTATGCAACATATGATTTAAACAACGGCTACTTAATTATGGTTGAAGATTTAGGTGACTATAAAGCTAAGATTAAACTTATGAAAGGTGTTATGTTTGGTACCGGAGAAACCCTCTTTTCAGGGGAATTTGATTTAAACAACGCTTATGAACCAAATGATACTTCAAATCCGTATACCAATATTGAAATAAGCAAAGCACCAACAAAGACATTCTCTGCTCCCTGCTTTAATAAAATGTCATCTAACGAAGAAGAATTAGCTAAAATTCGTGAAATGGCTGAAAGACCCGAGAACAAGGCTAATTCAATCGCATGTAATATGGACGGTGCAGAAATAACACTTTACCTTAAAAACGGTGAAAAAGAAATATACTATTTGAAAAACTGCCTCAAAAGCAAGTACAGCGGTGTACCTGTTGAGAAAGGCGGAGATGGTTTTGCATATGTAGCCAGATATATGCTTTTTCCGATAGAATTTAAGGAACAAGCCGGAGTAGGTATCGGCGGCGATGAGGCGTTGTATTTAACCGTTGGCGACTTAGGAAACTACAGTATTCAGCTATCAGTTGAAAATTGGGCAGATTATGTGTATATTTCAAATAAACTAACTATTAATTATAGCGGTTCAGGCAATAATCAGAACAGTAACAACGAAACTAAAACCGAAAACACAGTTCCAACCTCATCAGGTAACGGCACAAGCTCAACCTCCGACACACCTGCAAACGGCAACATATCTTCAAACAACACCAGCAACGGTACAGTTGCAACCGGTAATGCCGCTGTTTCCGCAATTCTGCTCTCCGTTCTTCTTTCGGCCGCAGGCGTAATGGCTGTTATCGGCAGAAAGAAACTGCTTTTCTAAAAACTGAATTATACTTATAATTAATACAAAATAAGCGTTCATCGTTAAATTTTCGATGAACGCTTCTCTTTTGTCATTTTTATCAATAATTTACTTCTGCGTTTTATTGATAATTAAAACGTCGTTTTCCTTTACAACAGTCTTGCCGCTCGGAATGACAATCCTCTTTCCCCTCTTTATAAGCGTTACAAGCTTGTCGGAATCGAGGTCAATTTCCGAAAGTGCCATTCCTATCCACTCGCTGTCGGAGTCAATTTCTATCTCCGTAAGGTGTCCCGTAAACTTCTTTTCAAGCGAAGGACCGCTCAACACAGCAATATCGCCTGCAAGCAAGGTCGTGTTGCCCCTCGGAACAATCTGCTTATCTTCTCTTATTATCAGTGCGAGGATTGTATTCGGCAAAAAGTGGATACTGCAAACCTTTTTATTCGCCCAAGGGTGCTTTTCGTCTATCGGAAGCTTGATAAACTGAACGGGTACTTCCTTTGTGTAGTCGTTAAAGGTTTTCATAACATCGCTCTTGTTGTCTATCATATCAAGTCGCTTTGCCACAAACGGAATCAGCGTTCCCTGAATTGAAATTGAGAACAGCACTATGAAGAAAACAACGTGGAACACGTCATTTTTTAGATATGCAGGGCTTACAACCGCCATTATTGCAAATACTATTGATGCCGCACCACGAAGTCCCGACCACGAAACAAGTAGCTGTTGCTTTATCGGACAGCGAAACGGCGTGAGAATTGCAAAAACCGACAGCGGACGGGCAATAAACGTAACAAACAACGCAATCGCAAGCGCAGGCAGTATAATTGAAACCATCTGCGACGGGAATGCTACAAGACCTAACAGGAAGAATATGAGTATCTGCATAAGTCCCGTAATTCCGTCAAAGAAATGTACAAGCGATTTTTTGTTCGGAATTTCCATATTACCGAGGATTATTCCCGTGATATACACTGCAAGATAACCGTTGCCGCCGATTACGGACGACAGCGAATACGAAACAAGAGCCATAGAGAAAACGAGGATTGACTCAAAGCCGTTTGTGCCGAAATTCATTCTTTTAAGCATAAACTGAGCTAAAAATGCCGTTGCAACGCCGATTAACACACCGAAAACAGTCTGAGCAAAAATCATATACAGAATTTCGCCTGCGCTTGTTTTTCCGCTCATCAGGGTGAGAATTATTACCGTCATCATATAAGCGCACGGGTCGTTGCTTCCGCTTTCGACCTCCAGCAAGGACGCTGTATTGTATTTCAGATTAAGACGTTTGCTCCTCAGTATTGAAAATACCGATGCGGCGTCGGTTGAGCTTATTACCGCACCGATAAGCATACTTTCGAGCAAGTCAAATTTCAGTACAAAGCAGCAGAACAGTCCCGTTATTCCTGCGGTGAGCACTACGCCGAGCGTCGAAAGCAAAACCGACTTTGCGGCTGCCTTTTTTGCCTTTTTCCAGTTAGTGCCGAAGCCGCCGTAGAACATTATGAATATCAGTGATATTGAACAAATTGTTTCGGCAAACGAAAAGTCGTCAAACTGAATTTTAAAAATCCCGTCACAGCCAAACAACATTCCCAGAAAGATAAACGCAAGCAAAACAGGAACACCGATTTTTGAACTGAATTTGCTTACAGTCAGGCAGATTATAATTATTACCGCTGCAATTAAT
>JBJEOX010000111.1:0-3181 GCA_051880935.1 Ruminococcus sp. | reverse complement strand
GGCAACGCCGCATATAAATAAATTCGGGCACTAAACCTTTGAATTATCGCAATCTATCCACTCGACCAAAACTCCACACTCCACTCTCCACACTAAATTATAGTTTATTTCACGGAACAAGACTTTTACTTTTATAACTTTAAAACTCCCCACCGAAATAAATCGGCGGGGAGTTTTTTATGCTATGTTATTTATAAGCTGAGACCTGCAAGCAATTTTTGAATACACGTTACGTCGTCAACGGTGATTTCACCGTCGCAGTTTACATCAGCCGCATATTCATCTCCAAGTTCTCTGATACCTGCAAGATAGAGCTGGATAGCAGTAGCGTCTCTTACTGTTATCATACCGTCGCAGTCAACGTCGTATTCTGTACCCAGAACAATGTAACCATAAGAAGCAGTGCCGTAATAATTGCCTATGCCGACTACGCTGAATGTAGAATAGCCTGCGCCGTCGAATCCGCTGCCGTCAACAACAAGATAATCAACACCCTCGGTAAGCTCTTTACCGTCAAATGTTACTGAGTAATTATCAGGTTTATCCTGAGCTTTGCCTGTATATACAATATCAGAAACAAAAGGAAAAGCGTTTGAAATGTCATACTTAGCTGTACCCAGCGCAAAGGGAACTATGTTGCTTGTATTATATCTGAGCGTATAATTCATTGTGATTTCGCCTTTGCTGTCAGCGGTAAGTTGGTCAATATAAAGAGTGTTGTTATAACTCAATAAACCGTCACTCGGTGTTCCGTCATTAACTCCGACAATGTATTCGCAATTCGGTTCAAGTCCCGTGAATGTGTGTTTACCCATATAATCCGGACTGCCGTCGTCATAAGCTACCCACTTGAGGGAATCCTTATGCTCATAATTAACCATCTTTTCCGATGTCCATGTTGAGTTTGACTTGGGATAGTAAATAGTAAGGTCGTCAAAATTCCAGAATGTTAAATAAGGAGAATAAGAATAAGCATCTCCCATAAATTTAATCGACTTAAGGCTGTGAGAACCCGCAAACACATTATAATACAATTCGATATTTTTGGGAATTGTTATGCTCTCCAATCCGGTGCCGGAAAACGCTCTGTCACTCAAATAACAGTAATCGTTACTTGGCAATTCTACGGATTTAAGTGACTTACAATTCTGGAATGCACACGAATCCAAACAACCAACAGAATCGGGTATTACAATTGACGAAAGAGATGTGCAGTTATAAAATGTATAATAATTGATGCTGCTGATACTTTCCGGCAAGGAAACATTTTTCAGATTAGTGCAGTCAGAAAATGCATAACTGTCAACATTTGTAACCGAATCCGGAATAGTAATGCTTGTCAGCGAAGCCCTTCCGCTGAAAGCATAAGAAGCAATTTTTGTTGTTTCCGTAGAAACAGTATAGCTTGATGCTTTTGCATTTGGGTATTCCATAAGACAAGTGCCGTTATAAAGGCAATCATCAACTGTACGGTAGTTTGAGTTGCCGTCCTCAACATTTATACTCTCAAGGCTGTCGCAATGAGCAAAGATATTGTTATTTATGTATCTTACACTCGCAGGAATTGTAACCGTTTCAAGGCTTTTACAACCGTTAAATGCCCGGTTATAAATTTCTGTTGCATTGCCTAAAGATACACTTTCAAGACTTGTACAGTTTTGGAATAAGTAAGATGAAATCACTTCAACATTCGTCAAAGCAATGCTCTTTAGATTTGAACAGTTCTCAAATGCACTTTCTCCAATATTCTGAACATTATCGCCTATAGTGATATTCTCTAAATTCTTACAATTAGCAAATGCGCCGGATTCAATTGATGTAACGCTTTCAGGGACGGTATATGAGGTTGCAGACGCACCGCAGGGATATTTAAGCAAGTTTGTCTTATCCGCATTAAACAGCACCCCGTTATCAACTGTAAAATAAGTGTTCTCCGCATCCACGGTGATACGCTTCAGAGTATCGGGTAAAGTCTGAAGAAAATCAAATGAAATTTCATCTGTCTGACCGAAAATATTTATTTCTTCTATAGCTGTGTTTTCAAAACAGTTGAGACCGATATAATTCAGATTTTCGGGAAGCACAATACTCTTTAAGCTTGAACAGTTTGAAAAAGCCCCCTCTGAAATGCCGGATACATTTGCGGAAAGAGTAACGTTAGCAAGCGAGGTGCAGTCTTTAAATGCATAATTATTGATATACGTAACGTTATCACTCATTACTATAGTTTCAAGATTCTTTGCGCCTTCAAAAGCATAACCGTCTATATAATCTACTGTATCGGGAATTATAAATGTTTTATCGGTTCTTCCTGACGGATATCTCATAAGAGTAGTACCGTCCTTTGAATAAAGAACACCGTCTACCGATTTAAAGTATTCCGAAGCTTCATCAACAACGAAGTTTTTGAGAGCAGGACAATTAATAAAAGCTCCATCGTATATAGAATCAGTATAGCTTCCGATATAAATTGTTTCCAGACTCGCCATATCCTGAATACAACCCATATCAACATAACTAACATCCGGAATTGTAATTTCTTTAACCTTGCTTAAGCCCTGTAAAAGATATCGGCCAAACGAATAAGGAGGATTTTTAAATACAACAGAAGTGATGCCTTCTCTGTACTCATTCCAAGGCATAGCATTCTCTGCCGGATAATATGGGTTTGCTTCGCCGTCTATCGTAAGCACACCGTCCGTGTTAACCGACCAATCAGCATTATAACCGCATTTACCGGAATCCTCCTTAAGAGGTACCGTTGGATGAGGCTCTATTTCCATATCACACCAGAAAGAAGGGCTTTCACTGTAGCCGGTAACTTCTTTCTCCCCCGAATATGATTTACCGAGAGGTCTGTTGTCAGAGTCAACTATAAACAGCTTGTAGGTAAACTTTCTGTTTCCGTAATTATTAAAACCAAAGTATACATATCCATTATAATATCTGTTTGAAGGAGCGTACAAATTATTTGTATCCATCTGTATTATTCTGCCGGTTACTCCGTCAAAAACAGCCATTACTATTTCACAATCCTGCGGAACAGAATAGTATACATACATTGAATAATCGTAACATTCAACATTAGTAATCTTATACTCGGAGTTTTCAATGTCGGTGTAGTTTTCAACAACATTCTCGAGTGCCTGTGTTTCTGCCGCCTGCACCGAGAGAGTCGGCA
>JBJEOX010000110.1:0-3207 GCA_051880935.1 Ruminococcus sp. | reverse complement strand
AATCTTACAAGTACATTATCTCCGTTATGATATGTAGGCTCCATACTGTTACCGTTGATTTCAATTACCAAATCTGCTTTGCGTGATTCGGGAGTGTCAACAACTTCAATTGTGCCGTATCTGTTATCTTCAATCCAGTTTCCTGTACCTGCCGACACTTTAAGCTCGGACATAGGCAACTGTATAACTTCAATTTTCTTTTCTTCCTGACAGCGTTCATATTCGTTATCAAGTAAATCATCAACAGCTTTTTTACCGTACTCGTCAAGAGTGCGGTATTTTTTTATGTGAATTTTTTCGTCAGAAGTTAAGTAATCGGTTTTTGGCTCATTATCATTGTTACTAATTTCTTCGAGGACTTTTGCAAAATCTAATTTATACATATCACACAATTCAGCAAAAGAATCAATGTCAATTTTACTTTTACCTCTTTCCCAACTGCTTACGTTTGCTGCGGTACATCCGAGCTTATTAGCTACATCAACTTGTTTAATACCTAAATTATTTCTTGCGTCTTGTAGTATTTTTCCTAATTTATTATAGTCCATAGAATCACTTCCTATCTTTTATATTTTGATTATACAAGTGAAATTTGAAATTGTCAATTAAATATTTGAAAGAAATCAAATAATTTTTGAATTTTCTATTGACAATCAAATAATATTTGTGTAATATATTAGTGTACTCAAATTTAATTTGATTTAGAACAGAGGTGTTAAAAATGAATTTGCAATCAAATATTAATTCTTGTTTAAAAAGCAAGGGTATTACACAAAGTTTTCTTGCTGAACATACAGGTATGACAACAAATGCGTTGAATTTATCACTTAACGGCAACAGAAAGCTTGTAGCAGATGAGTACATTAAAATTTGTAATGCCCTTGAAGTGCCTTATGACTTTTTTATCACTAAGGCAGACAAATCCGCATAACTTAATCTCACAGAAAGGAGCGAAACGCATTGTATTTTTGTGTTTCTTTGCAGAAAAAAAGAAAGCCGCACCCACCCGTAATTGAAAGCGTAGATAAACTCGGGTGGGTACAGCGTGAAGAAATCAATTTAAATGATTTTAAGAAATACCCTTTTAAGGTGAGGGTATTGATTTGGGTGCTGAAGCACGTAGCGGACATTCTTTATAAATCGGACATCGGTTAAAGTCGTATGAAAGATATTCGCAATCTGCTCCGGTCTGAATGTAAGAATTACAGCTTTTCACATACTCAACTTTTATGCTGTATTCTTTATTCAAAGTCGGACAAAATCCCTTAATTATTTTTTCCATAATCGCACCTCCTTTCAGTGCAATTATAACACTAATGATAAGCAGGTGCAACAGAATGACCTATTCGAAATCAGCAATAACAAAACAGCATAGGAGGTGAACTATGTTAATAAAAATTCTGCTTGTAATAGTTTTCCTCTGCATTTTTTGGATTAATTTTGATAATTTTAGGATAAAAAGAAAAGTAACTCGTTTGTCCGACAAAGTAGAGCGACTAACAGAAATCGCTAAAATAAAATGCAACTTGCCGGATAAAGAGCTACCGAATGAACTTAAAATAATCTATTTAGAAAATCAGATAAACAAGTTAGAATCTTTAATTCTAAATATGAAAAATATCTAATGCACCGCAGAACGGTGAGGAGGTGATATTATGCCGAGAGAAAAGCCTTTGTTCAGAGTCAATCTTGACCGACTGGATGAAAAGTTTCCTGACAGCGAAGTACTGTCATATCAGCAGATTGCTGATTATATTAATAAGTCTTTATCAACAGTGAAAAGGAAATTTACTTACAACAAAAAAATTGGCGGAGTTGCAAAAACTACTGTCGCCAGAGCATTAAGTGAGGAGTGATACCAATGAAATTTAGAAACTTACAGACAAAGCGCAAACTTAAGAGAGAGAACGCAGACCTGAGACACCTTGTAAAGCACCTTGAAACGGAGCTTAAGAACGTCAGAACAGACCTTGCACTTGAGCGGGCGACGTCAAGCGGCTACAGGCACGAAAACAGAGAGCTCCGCAACAGGCTTGCTACTCTGTTTGACGAACCCCGAGCCTGTGGACGTTGGCACAGACGACAAGGGCGTTTATGAGCGTGTAATTGAAATGAAAATTTACTACGAAAGGACGAATTAAACTATGGCAGAAACAAAAAAGGGAGTATATCCCTGCTATGAAAATCAGTTTCAGATTGGTGAAGCAGGCGCAGGAACACCGTCAACTCAGATTGCAAACTGCGAAGAATTCGGCGTTTCTTTTGACAACGGTGTAGAGGAATGGAATCCGTTTGAATCAAAAGGTTGGAAAAATCGCCTTATGACAGCAAAGTCAATTACAATCAGCGTAAAAGGCAAGAGAACAGTCGGCGACGAAGGCAACGACCTTGTTGCAGGATGTGCATTTAAGAACGGCAGAGAAGTTGAAAAAGACTTCCAGTGGACTTTCCCCGACGGCTCAACCGTGCTTTTCTCAAACGCTGTTATTTCCGTAACAAACGTTGGTTCGGGTGCTTCAACGAATGCCGCTCCTCTCGAATTTGAGGTTATGTCAAACGGCAAGCCTGTTTATACACCTGCGGCGTAAAATCAAAATGCAGTCGGGTGTAAATTCTGCCCGACTGCAAATCTTTTTAAAATTCTAAAGGAGGCATAATATGTCAAAAATTATTGATATTACAGATAAACTCAATTTTGCAGAAACGCCGATTATGAAGGTCAAGGACGTTGAAATCGAGGTGAACAACGACGCAGTAACAATGCTGAAAGTTATTGCACTCTTCGAAAATGACGGCAACGGCATAAAGGTAGGCAATATTCTTAAAATGTACAATCTGCTCTTTGACGAAGAGAATCAGAAGAAAGTCGATAGTCTGAAACTCAATCTTGAGGATTTCCAGACTTTTGTTACGGAAACGGCGCAGTCTGTTATCAACAACGGCGAGGAAGTTGAGGGGGAAACGACGACCCCGGCTACGACTTAATTGACGATTTTGATTTAATCGTTTCGTCTTTTAAGTCAAGCTACGGGGTCAGCATTTACTCTACAGATTTTCAGTCTATGACGTGGCAGGAGTTCCGTTCCTTGCTTTCGGGATTAGGACCCGACACACCGCTTGCAAGGACGGTGCAGATTCGCCTTGAAGATGACAAGGACGTTTTAAAGCACTTTACATCAGCTCAGCACCGAATCCGAAACAAGTGGC
>JBJEOX010000109.1:0-3208 GCA_051880935.1 Ruminococcus sp. | reverse complement strand
CTATTTTTACGGTAAAAAGGTGTCGCTTGTCTGCATTGTATCAAAGGTCAAAACTCAGCTTACCAAGAACAATAAAATGATGGCTTTCGTGAATATTGAGGACAGATACGGCTCAATGGAGGCTGTTGTTTTCCCGAACGTCTATGAAAAGTACGCTTTAAATTTAGGTGACGGTAACGCAATATTAATTCGGGGAACACTTAATTTTAAAGAAAACGAGGAGCCAAAGCTCATTTGCGATTTAATCGAAAAGGCTCGCTCAAATGAGGAATGTAAAAACAACAGCTTTGCACTCAATGCAGGACAGCAGGCACGTAATATACCTGCAAAGCCTGTCAATTCAAACCCGTCTGCGCTGTATATTCGTATTGACGATTTAGACACCGAGCTTTATTTTAAGGCAAAGCGTGTACTTGATATTTTTGAAGGTCCCACTCCGGTCATTTTTTATCTTACAAACTCGAACAGAAAGGTAAAAGCACCCTCGTCTATGTGGGTTTCGCTTAATGATGTAATGATAAAAGAGCTCAAATTTCAGCTCGGAGATAAAAACGTTGCGACAAAATAGACAAAAATTATTATTTCAAATTATTTACATTTAATGAATATTGGCAAAACTATTGAAAAGTAAAGTAATATGTTGTATAATACTATTTGTAAAATCACTTTAACACGTAAAAGTGTAAAAGCGTTTAGGAGGAAAAATTATGAAAAAGTCTAAAAAGGTATTAGCTGTATTACTTGCAGCTCTTACAATGTCGTTTGCGCTCGTAGGCTGCGGCGGTTCATCAAGTTCTTCAAGCGAAGCTTCGGGCAGCTCAAGCAAGGCTGATGCCGACAAGGTTTACAACATCGGTATCTGTCAGCTCGTTCAGCATGACGCTCTGGATGCAGCAACAAAGGGCTTTAAGGATAAGCTTACTGAGTTGCTCGGCGAAGATAAGGTTACATTTGATGAGAAAAATGCTGCGGGCGACTCTGCAACTTGCTCAACCATCTGCAACCAGTTTGTTACAAGCAAGGTTGATTTGATTCTTGCAAATGCAACTCCTGCTCTTCAGGCAGCTATGTCATCAACAAAGGACATTCCGATTCTCGGCACATCTGTTACAGATTACGCAACAGCTCTCAATATCAGCGACTGGAAGGGCACAACAGGTGCTAACATTTCAGGTACTTCTGACCTTGCTCCTCTCGACGGACAGGCTGAAATGCTCAAGGAGCTTTTCCCTGATGCTAAAAATGTTGGTATCGTTTACTGCTCAAGTGAGGCAAACTCAATTTATCAGGCAGATACAATCACAGGATATCTTAAAGATTACGGTTACGAGGTAAAAACATACACATTCTCTGACTCAAACGATGTTGCTTCCGTAACAACAACAGCTTGCAGTGAAAGCGATGTACTCTACATTCCTACAGATAACACAGCTGCTTCCTGCACAAAGGCAATCAATAACGTAGCACTTGAAAAGAAAATCCCGATTGTGGCAGGCGAAGAAGGCATCTGCGCAGGCTGCGGTGTTGCAACACTTTCAATCAGTTACTACGACCTCGGTCAGAAAACAGGCGAAATGGCTTATGACATTCTCGCAAACGGTGCTGACATCACCAAAATGGAAATTCAGAGTGCACCTAAATTCACAAAGAAGTACAATGAAGAAATCTGTAAAACTCTCGGCATCAACGTGCCTGATGATTACGAGGCAATTGCTGCTGAATAATTAAAAAAGTCTTATTGATTTTCGGGGACTATCTCAAAGCATCAGCTTGCTTTGAGACAGCCCCTTGATTGTGTTAACAGGGATTAATTATCAGAAATAAAATATAAAGGATAATACTTGTGGAATCTATACTTTCTTATTTTGCATCATTAAATCCGATGAATCTTCTCGGAAGTATGCCCGGCGCTATTGCCCAGGGAATAATCTGGGGAATAATGGCGCTCGGTGTTTACATAACATTCAGAATACTCGACATAGCCGACTTGACGGTTGACGGTTCGTTTACAACAGGCGGTGCAGTAACCGTTATGCTTAAAATTGCCGGATTTCCTATGTGGTCGTGTCTGCTTATAGCAGTTCTTGCAGGACTTGCCGCAGGTGCAGTAACAGGACTTTTACATACAAAGCTCGGAATTCCTGCAATTCTTTCAGGTATACTTACTCAGCTTGCGTTATACTCAATAAATCTGAGAATAATGGGTATGTCTGCAAACAAGTCTTTCAATTTCGGCGAAACAGATTTGTATGTTACCCTTGGCAATATTCCGATGGCTATATTAGTAACGGCTATTTTTGCAATTGCAATAATTTTGCTTCTTTACTGGTATTTCGGAACGGAACAAGGCTCTGCTTTACGTGCAACAGGCAGTAATCACTCAATGAGCAGTGCACAGGGAATCAACATTAATAATATGAAAATAATCGGTCTTGCACTTTCAAATGCCCTTGTTGCTCTTTCGGGCGGACTTATGTCGCAGTTCCAGGGCTATGTTGATATCAATATGGGCAGAGGTGCAATCGTAATCGGTCTTGCAGCAGTAATTATCGGTGAGGTAATCGGTCTTGCTCTGCTCGGCAAACACCTCAATTTCTGGGGAAAGCTTACGTTTGTCGTTCTCGGCGGAGTAGTTTACTATATCGTAATTTCAATAGTGCTCTGGCTGAAGCTCGACTCAAACGACTTAAAGCTGTTTACAGCCGTAATAGTAGCACTGTTCCTTGCAGTACCTTACCTTAAGGGGCAGAAAAAAAGCTCATTCAAGCTTGCAAAGAAGAGAGGGGAAAAGTTAGATGCTGAAAATAAATAAAATCGAAAAAACTTTTAACCCCGGTACAATAAATGAGAAAAAGGCTTTAACCGGCGTTTCGCTCCACCTTGAAAAGGGAGATTTTGTAACAATAATCGGCGGAAACGGAGCGGGAAAGTCTACCCTTATGAACGCAATAACGGGTGTATGGCCTGTTGATAACGGCAGTATCTACCTTGACGGTGTCAACATCACAGGCTTGAAGGAGCACAAAAGGGCAAAGTTTATCGGCAGAGTTTTTCAGGACCCGATGATGGGTACTGCTCCCGATATGCAGATTGTAGAAAACCTTGCGTTAGCTTACAGACGCGGAAAAAACAGAACTCTGAGATGGGGTACAACCTCTGCTGAAAAGGCAATGTTCCGTGAAAAGCTGGCAACACTCGGTCTCGGACT
>JBJEOX010000108.1:0-3213 GCA_051880935.1 Ruminococcus sp. | reverse complement strand
TAAAGAAAAATATACAAGAGCAGAAATGCAGATTACGGAATTTGAAACAGAGGACGTAATCACAACAAGCGGGCCTGTACTTGAGGACAACGAAACAGAGATTATGCCGTAATTATCTGATAATAAGTTTTTAGAACCACCATTATATTGAAGTCGGATTTATCAACATAAATTCTTCTTCTCTCCTAAAAGCAAAATACCGCCTTGGATATTTCAAGGCGGTGCTTTGCACACAAAAACTCAAGTAAGTACAGATACTTATTTTACATATAGGTGTGAAATGAAAAGAATATTAAAATATACCATAGCTTTGTTAATAGCATTGTCGCTTTCTTTTGCGGCTTTCATTCCTGCTTTTGCGCTGTCAGACGATGAAGTTGAAATTTTACCCGGTAATCCTTCCGATTATCAGTCGGGTGACGTTAACCTTGACGGTAAAATTGATATTAAAGACGCTTCAATGATTCAAAAATATTTGTCGTCAATAATTACATTAAGTGAATTCCAAAAGGAGCTTTCTGATGTAAACGGTGACGGTAAAATAAACATTATTGATTCAACTCAGATTCAAAGAATATTAGCAGGACTTTCAACGGGCACTTCAAAGGACGATGACAAACCGATTGAATTGCCGATTATTCCGGTAATACGATAGGTGACAGCTATGAAAAAGAAGATAATAATGATTGCAGTTTCGTTGCTTATAGTTGCATCAGTAATTGTAGCTGTAGTTTTAGTGAATTGTTCGAATAATAATTCTAATAAGACTAAAACTGAAAACAGCACTGCTTCTTCAACTGCTGTAGCATCTGTATCATCTGATTATGAAAGCAACACCGATTCTGATGATATAAAAAAATCCGAATCGTCTGCCGGTAGTAGTTCAAATACAAATTCAGATACCGATTCACCTGAACTTGAAGACGGCGAGCTTGAAATCATTAAAGACAGCTCAAGCTCAAAAACTTCAGACAATAAGGAATCATCATTGAACAGCAAATCATCATCTGAAAACAGTACGGATAACAAAAAATCAGAAAGCAGTAATAATAAAAGCAACAGTTCATCGTCAAATTCTCAACAAAGCAGTAATTCTCAATCATCAGAGCACAACAGCGAAAGTGCAATTGAATTACCGATTGTGACTGTATAAGAAAAAAGTGCAGTAAGTTTACTATAATGTAGATTTACTGCACTTCAATTTTTATATTGTGACAGATGTTTACTAATTAATAATCCTCGTCATAATCGTAGTCGTCAAACATAAAGTCTGCCCAGTAATACTGCGCCATATATTCGCTGTTGTAGGAATTAACAGCACCTGAGTCAAGCTCCTTAAAGCGATAGTAATCACAATCAAGCTTGCTTACGTTTACCGACAGGCTGTTATATTTTTTAAATACTGCGTCAGCCGCACCGCATTTTTTCAGACTCTTCATCATTGCAGAAATAATTTTCTGAATATATGCCTGTTGCTTAAGGTCATACGGTTCGTCCTCAAATAACGCCGCCGCAATTTCCTTGATTGTGCAGGAGCTTCCGTGACGGTGAACAAGATAGGCAAAAACCTCTTTTGAACGGCTCCTCTCAAAATGAACAGGCGTTCCGTCCGGAGTGAATACATCAAAGTTACCAAAGCACTGCACACGCAGAAGGACATCGCTTTTCGGTTCAATCGGGTGGCGAAGTTCAGCCAATTCCGCCTCAACCTTTTCCTTTGTAACGGGTTTCATTATATAACCGCTTGCGTGCAGCTTCATAGCGTCGCCTGTGTACTGGTCAAAGCCTGTCACAAAAATTATATTCAGCTTTGGATTAATGTCCTTTAATTTTTTTGCAAGCTCTACGCCGTTCATTCCACGCATATGTATGTCAAGAAATGCAATTTCGCAGGGTGGATTTTCCGACGCAAATTCAAGAAGTTGTGACGGCTTTGCAAAATCAAATATTTCAGCATCGGGCAAAGCTTCTCTTATTGCGTCAGTCAGCATTTCACGAGCCAGTGCCTCATCATCAGCAGCTAAAATTCTCATATCAAATTTCCTCCTTAGGGATTGTTATTGTTGCAACTGTGCCTTTGCCAACTGTACTTTCAATATTTAGTACGGCGTTGCACATTGTTTTTAGCCTGTTTCTCACGTTTTCCATTCCAACGTGAGTTCGTCCGTCATTCGGTTTCTTTGAAGTATCAAATCCTACGCCGTCATCGGATACAATAACTTCGTATCTGTCATCAAATTCTCTTGTTGCTATGGTAACAGTTCCGCCGTCCTCTTTCATACCTACACCGTGCTTAACAGCATTTTCAACAAGAGGCTGAACAGTGAGAGAGGGGATAAGAAAATCTGTTGTTTCAATATCGTACTCAACATTAAGTTCATCACCAAAGCGCATTTTTTCAAGCGACAGATATGTTTCAAGGTGCTTTAATTCGCTTTCAAACGGTACGGGAGCCTGTTCCTTGAGCGAGTTCATATTCCTGCGCAGATACTCCGAAAACTCAATAGTAGCTTTCTTTGCTTTTGACGGATTTTTCTCGCAGAGCTGTGCGATTGATGTAAGCGAATTATAAAGGAAATGCGGTTGTATCTGCGATACCATAATTGAAACACGCATTTGAAGCATTTCATTCTGCATTTCCTGATAACGCAAAAGCTCTTTATGGTGTTCTCTTGTTTCACGGAACATAAGATAAAGCTGAATCACTACCGTAACGAGAAGACCTAATCTGATAAATACTCGGTCGGGTGCAAAGCCTGTTAAGGAGTTGATAAAATCTATCAGACCTGCCGCAACTAACGGACAAAGAGAAATCATAACAGCCCTCGAAATTTTGTTTTTGAGCATAAATGATTCATAGATCAGGCATATGATACTTCCTACACTGCCGAGTAATATAAACGGGAATACAAAAATCTGACTTTTAAGAATATCCATAACTCCGAATATCTGTAAGAATACTGCCGCTATAGTCAGAAGTATAGATACTATAATGAGTATCGTCATATACCCTTTACAACGTTTATCCTTAACATTCACTCTGACATACAGAAAAGCCGCCATCGGCAACAGATATGTAGCAAATTCGTCAAAGACCATACAGAGAACGGGATTGCCAATCCATAATGGGAGATAGGTGTAAATTGAGTCGGTCAGAACATAAATGCCTCCTGTAATTGCCATAAGAGCAAGGGCGATGTTTCTGGACATTAT
>JBJEOX010000107.1:0-17253 GCA_051880935.1 Ruminococcus sp. | reverse complement strand
ATACGATGTTTTGAGCGATCAAATTGCGGCTGTAAAAACAATTGATAAAAATAAAAGCGGTTTTTCCGCCTGAAATTAACACAAAAACGCAAAGCAAAATTTCATTTTTTGTTTTGCGTTTTGCTTATGTTTATCTTTTATTATCTTATGCTATAACTATTGTTAAAAGTGCACAAATACAGGCTTGTTTTTTTGTAAGGCAAAAATGGAATTATTTTCTATATAAGAAATTAAGAAATCTTCAACTATTGTAAAATTATGGTGTAATTGTGGAGTAGTGTTGATTGACTTCACACGGACAACCATACTTAATGAATATGGAGGAAAATCATTATGGTAAGAAAGCAACATAAAGTGTTAAGTCTTATTCTCTGCTTAATACTTGCAGTTTCGGCAGTTTGTGCCGGTACTGTTGGTGCCTTTGCGGCATCCGGAGATACTGTTTATTGTAAACTCAATAACGGTTGGAGTAAGGTTTATGCCTATATGTGGAAAGACGGCGTGGGCAATAACCATGATTGGCCCGGTGTTGAGATGACAAATGTTGAAGGTGATGTATATTCGTACAACATTACCGGCGACTTTGACATGATCATCTTCACTAACGGCAACAACGGAGACGGTCAGACCGGCAACCTTACTTATGCAGGCAACGGCAAAATCTACGATTTGTCAGCAGGCACATGGTCAACCTACGTTGAAGCTCCCACAAGTGCCACTTCAGCAACTTCCGCTACATCTGCAACAAGCGCAACTTCAGCTACAACCGCTACAACTGCTACACAGGCTCCCACTTCAAGCGGCGACGGCGTAACAGTTTACCTCAAGAACGAGGCAGGCTGGTCAGGTGCTTACTGCTATATGTGGGGTGACAACGGCAAGAACGCTGCATGGCCCGGCGAAGCAATGACAAGCATCGGCGATGATGTATATATGTATACTTCGTCAACAGCTTATGTTAATTGTATTTTCAATGGCGGTAACGGTCAGCCGCAGACAGGCGACCTCACAACAATGGACGGTCAGATTTACAACAACAAGACAAACACATGGTCTGTTTATGATTTAAGCGACCTTCAGGTTAAGTCTTACACAGCTGACCCCGCAACAGGTGTTTACATTGATACAGACGTAACACTTTCAGCTGACGCTCAGAACAGAAACGGCGCAGCAGTAAGCTACAAGTTCTCTGTAACAAACGAGAACGGCGGTACTTCTGTTATTTCTGATTTCAGCAGCACAAACTCAGTTGTATGGACTCCCCAGACAGCAGGTACATACACAATCACTTTTGATTTCAAGGACACAGAGGGCAACGAAAACAGCCGCACAACAACTGTTAAGGTTGAAGACGACTCAGCACTTGTAAAGCCCGTTATCAAGAGCGTATTCCCTGCAAACAACAACTTAATCAAGGTTAATACAGCTGCAACCGTTTCTGTAAAAGCAGGCGGCGGTAAGACAGGTACAAACCTTCTTTTCTACAAGTATATCGTTACCGATCCCAACGGTGTTAAGAATATTCCTTATTACACACTTAACAGCACATATTCTTTCACACCCACAATGCTCGGTGATTATACGGTTAATGTTTATGTTCAGGGTTCTGACAACACTACTGTAACCAAGACTTACAAGTACACAGCTACAAACAGTGATGTAACAGTTCCTACAACAGCTCCTGTTCCCACAACAACAGCTCCCGTTCCTACAACAACTGCTCCTGTTCCTACAACAACTGCACCCATTCCTGCTACAACAGCTCCTGTTCCCACAACAACAGCTCCGCCCGTAGTTTTAGGCGATGTTGACGGCGACGGCTCACTCACAGTTAAGGACGCAACATACATCCAGAAGTATCTTGCAGAATTTGCTGAATGCAGCTCAATAAGCCTTGAAGTCGGCGACGTTGACGGTGACGGCAGAATTTCTGTAAAGGATGCTACTCAAATTCAGACAATGCTCACAAAGTAATTTTATTGTTATAAAACAGGGAGATTATTATGACAGGAATTAAAAAGCTATGTGCTCTTGTTCTTGTTCTTATGTTAGTAGTTTCCGCAGGAATTTTCACAGTAAGTGGTGCCGAAACTTCAGATGCAAATGAAGTTGCGGCAGACACTGCTGAAACAACCGGAATCAAAATTCACGTGAGACACAAGGATTTAACACAGCCATACATTTACTTATGGAACTCGCTTCCAACAAACAGCGCAATGTCAAAGTCTTATCCCGGTGAAAAGATGACAAGCGCAAACGGTTGGTTTAACTATTATGTTCCCGATGTTACAAAGGTAAACGCTATTGTAACTGACGCACAGGGCAACCAGTACTCAAGCGAAAAGATGCTTACATCTGCTAACGAGTGGTGGTGCGATGAGGGTAAATGGTATAAGTATAACCGTGATAACCCCGATCCTGTAGAAGACGTAGATATGCGTGAAGAAACTATCTACTTTGTTATGACAACTCGTTTCTATGACGGTGACTCAGGCAACAACGTTCACTGCTGGGATGACGGTCAGGCAGGTAACCCTGACAGCGACCCCGCTTGGCGTGGTGACTTCAAGGGACTTGCTGAAAAGCTCGACTACATCAAGGCTCTCGGTTTTTCTGCAATCTGGATTACACCTGTTGTAACAAACGCTTCAGGTTATGACTATCACGGCTATCATGCAATGGACTTCAGCACAGTTGACCGTCGTTATGAAAGCGATGATTTCACCTATGAAGACCTTATCAGAGCAGTTCATGATAAAGGTATGAAGATTATCCAGGACGTTGTTTGGCAGCATACAGGTAACTTCGGTGAATCATTCTTCAGTCCTTTATTCACTAAGGATTATGACGCAATGTTCAATTCCGATATTACAAAAACAGGTAATCTTGAGAGTGAAATGGTTCCTACAGATTATCTTCTCAATTCTTTCGGCCTTAATTCTGCTGATGAATACTGGGCACAGACAGGTGCTATTCAGTATCAGCAGAGACTTAACCTTATGAAGAACACAACCTATACAGGTGACAACGGTAACTCAACCGGCATACTGCCTGATTCTAAAGACTATGAGATGAATAAGGTATCTCAGAGTGATATTTACAATCCAAACAACTACTATCATTCAGGTTATTTCCAGAGCCTTAACTGGGACGACTGGACCTGTAAATATGCTCAGATTGCCGGTGACTGCGTTGACCTTAATACAGAGAATCCGGCGGTTGCTGAATATGTGGTAGATTCTTATTCAAACTACATTGAAATGGGCGTTGACGGTTTCCGTGTAGATACAGTTCGTCACATTCCCAGAATTTCTCTTAACCTTATGTATAACCAGCAGTTACTTGACAATGCTAAAGCAGCAGGAAAGTCAAACTTCCTTATGTTTGGTGAAATCTGCACACGCTATACTCAGATTTGGTACAGAGACCATGCAGAAGAGTCAACTCCTTACTACACATGGAAAGAGTCTAACTCTAAGTGGGCTGACCTTTGGAGCTGGGGAACATCTCCTGAAGATATTAACAACAATATGAATGTCACATTTGACCATTATGTTGAAGAAGATAGTACTTCTGATGAACCTACATCGGATAATGCTTATCTTAACGGTATTACATACCATACTCCCGACAGATCTATGGCATCAGGTATGGAGGCTATTGACTTCCAGATGCACAGAATGTTTGGTAGTGCAAGCAACGCTTACAACTTTGCAAAGAGCAATGACCGGTATTACAACGATGCAACTTACAACGTAATGTATGTTGACTCTCACGACTATGCTCCTGAACAGCCTAGCGAGACAACTCGTTTCTCAGGCGGTACACAGGCTTGGGCAGAAGACCTTGACCTTATGTTTACATTCCGTGGAATTCCTTGTCTGTACTATGGTTCAGAGGTAGAGTTCAAGAAGGGTGAGGTCATTGACTTAGGTCCGAACATTGCACTTGAAAACACAGGTCGTGCATATTACGGAGATTACCTTGAAGGTGATGTAACTGCTACAGACTTTAGCGAATACACAGCTTTAGGTACAGTTGCAGATACTCTTGCAAGTCCTCTTTCAAAGCACATTTCAAAGCTTAACGCTATCCGTCGTGCAATTCCTGCACTTCAGAAGGGTCAGTACACAGCTTCCGGCACCTATGTAACAGGCGGCAATATGTCTTACATCCGTCGTTATACTAACGAGGACGAGGGCGTAGACAGTCTTGCACTCGTAACAGTTTCAAGCGGTGCAACATTCAAGAATATCCCCAACGGCACATATATTGATGCAATTACAGGTGATGTTCAGAACGTAACAAACGGTACACTCACAGTTTCTTCAATTGGTAAGGCTAATATGAGAGTATATGTATGCTGCGCTTCCGGTTTCACAGGCATCGACGGTGCAATTGGCGGTTCTTCAGATTATCTTAAGTAATTAACTTATCTTGCAAATAGCAACGGCACTCAAATATGGAGTGCCGTTACTTTTTTTCCAATTATTGTTCTTGTAACATATCGTATTTTGTACCAAGAAAACTATCATTCTTCCATTTGCTTACCTAAAAAAGCAGCAGCCGACTGTGCAAGCTTGATTTCTGCGCCGGACGGAACTTTAATACTTTCACTTGAAAGCATCACAACTGCTCCCGTAACATCGCCCGAAGCAATTATCGGATAAATTACAGCCGCAGGATGTTCTACGCCCTCAATTGGCAGAATGTCACCTGCGTTTTGCTGAGTAGCTGCATAGCTTTTTCTGCTTTCCATATAATTTTCAAGAACTGTGCTTACTCTGCGCTCGAGAAATTCTCGTTTTGATACGCCCGCAGCTGCAATAACGTGGTCCTTGTCGCAGATTAGCGTAGGCAAAGAGCTTATCCGTGAAATAACATCGGCATATTGCCCTGCAAACTCTGAAAGCTCACCGACAGGAGAGTATTTTTTAAAAATAACCTCTCCGTCGGTAGCAGTGTATATTTCCAACGGGTCGCCGTTACTGATAACATTGACATCATAGACCTTGTCCTTTCGATTATTGCTCTTTTGGACTGATACGGCAGATAAGTTATCTATGATGCCTGACTCAAAATTTACGGCATTCTCAAGCTCGGGCAGTGTTCCGCTTTTCAATATACTCTCAATATCGGCTTTCAGCTTGATATGAATATGGTCCTCATACACGTAGATTTTCTCAACGATAAGCTCCAAGTCGTTTTTGTCAAGATGTTCCTTATCTAAAATCTCGCTGAATATATCAATTGCGTTTTTTGCTATTCTGTTTACACGGATAATAGTGTTCTGCTTGTTAATTGTTAGGGTGATTTGATTTTGTATTCCATCAATTCGTGCTTCGCATTCAGCAATCAGCTCGTCATAGGTTTCATGTATGGTTTCTTCTCTTTCAGGTCGGCGCATAAGCTCCCTTGCACATTGACGAGTCAGTATTTTCTTTTCTTCCTTTGCGTCATTAAGCTGCCTATTAAGAATATCAATAGTATCTTCATTTTCCTTTAAAGAATCAGTTTCGCCGACAATGGATTTCTGAAGTTTGTTTATCATATCTGCCGATGTATCACGCACTTTTTGCAGGTATTCTTTCAGAACGCTGTCAAGCATATCAACCCTTATGTGGTGACTTGTACAGGCTTTACGCCCTTGCTGATGATACCTGCCGCAACGGTATGCATCCTTTGATTCCTTACGGCTCATAGGGAACATAGGGCTTCCGCAGTCACCGCACACCATTAATCCCGAATACACATTATCGTACTTTTTCACACCTCTGTAGTTTGATGTGCTTCTCTTTTTCAAAGCTTCCTGTGCTATTGCGAACGTGCGATAATCTATTATAGCCTCGTGATTGTTTTCAAATACAAGGTGTTCGCTTTCGTCTTTTTTAATGTCGGTTCCGTTAATTTTTTTACGGGTATATTTTCCCTGTCGAAGCGTACCAATGTAAAAGTCATTGGAAAGTATCCCTTGAATTGTAACGATACTCCATTCGGGGCGAACCTTTAATTTACATTCCTCACCTTTAGCTTCTTTTCTTGCCCTCTCGTTCATTCGTGGGGTAGGAATGTTTTGCTCGGTGAGATAGTTTGCAATTTTTTTGTAGCCCCAGCCACCAATATAAAGCTCAAATACTTTTCTTACAATCTCTGCCTCGGTAGGTTCAACCTCAAAGGTCATTGTTTTATTATTTGTAATCACATATCCGTAGGGAACAGCACATATCCATTTTCCGTCCTCCTGCCTGCGTTTGATAACGGATTTTACCTTTTTTGAAGCGTCAGTTACAGGCATTTCATTTACAAGAAAGCGGAACTGTATTGCAGTCCAGTCATCGTAGGTGGGATAATCAATGCTGTCGCCTATGGATATAATTCGCACACCTGCGTCACGCAAATCCTCAAGCTCAACAAGTCCCCGACTGTTGCGGCGAGAAAATCTTGAAAAATCCTTGACAACCAGAATATCATATTGTCGCCCCATAAGAAACGGACGCATTTCCTGATAACCCTCACGCTGTTCAAATGTATATCCCGAACGGTCACGGTCTTCATAAAAAGTGAGTCGTGAGCCGGGGAAAGTGCGGTTTACATATTCTTTTATAATTGACTTCTGATTTTCAATAGAAGTGTTGTCACGGTCAAGCTCGTCGTCAACAGAAATTCGACAGTAGCCTGCAATATCAAATGTATCTACCATATTAAATATCACCTATATTTATTTACTTATAACATTGTATCACATAATATTTATAATAGCAATGAGTTTATGCATTTTGTAATTCGTGGACAGCAAAGAATTCAGAGTTTCATCAGAGCATGCTGAATGTAAAACGCACCGGTGCATATGAAATTGCAAAATCACTTAGCAATATGGGATTGCTTCGTGTTTGCGGCAGAGTTTAAATAAAAAGTATTTGTTGCCTTAACAAAAAGTCAAGCGTTCAGAACAACTAATTATATATGCATTATTCACAAAAGTTTTTGCATTATTTTATAATAAAAGCAGAAAAATGTACAGACTAATGATTTAATACTGAAATATGGTAAAATATACTTGTATAAAATTTTCTCTCTGTTTTTATAGGGACTGTTGAAAAAACACAGTCCTTATAAATATGTTTCTGATATTTGTAAAAAATTGCTTATAATATTAATATATTGTGATTTTACATAATTTGTTGAAAATTGTCAAAATTTGTGATACAATTTAATTATAGCATTGATAATGCGTGAATTTTATTTAGGATAATAAAGAGATTTCATTATTGGTATTCTTACTGCCAGAAATGTGAATAAATCAATAAAATAACGCCTGTAAAAAGGTGTTTCTATATATTAAATCTTTCTGCATTGTTTGAAAGGATGATAATAATTATGAGAGGAACATTAAAAAACATTTTATATCGATTATTCTTGTAATAACCCTGTTATTCAGCGTATTGCCGCTTAGTGCAATTACTGCGTCAGCGGCAACATATCCGGGTATTGCAGTCGGTACATATAAAGATATGAACCAAACGATGTTTGAATCAAAAATAGCAAACTATAATTATGTTTTGCTGTTTATCAGGCAGAGAATGCGGCATATGATGCCAAATACTTTAAAAATTGCTACACTTGGGCAAAAAGCAAAGGGTAAAGGAGTCGGCGTTATTTTAACGGCAAAATCTGTTAAACAGACAGTTTTTGATATGCTGAAAAGTAATAGCTATAAGTTTGATTACCCAATCTATTTGCGTTATACTACAAGCACAGCTACTGATGCTGACCTTAGTAGTTTTAATACATTTTTTAATTGAAAAAATACAATCCGTTGACAACGGTTCTGAAGTAAGAATTCAGAATACAAAATCTAAATAAGAAGCACGCCTTGACGAAACTCTTAATTTTAGTACATCAGATACTTCAACTAACAATCAGATATGGAGCTTTGTCAGAACAAATGAAGGCACTTATCTGCCGGCATACAACATAATAAACAAAAATACAGAAGAGTATCTTGAAGATTATGATACCGGCGATGAGCGTAATGGTATAAAGACCAATGTCTATGATTCAAGTAATGATAATAAAAATGGATTTTAGTGAGTAACCGTACCGGAAGTGTTAGCGACGTAAGAATTATTCCGTGCGGCTGTTCTTCAAACACATATGCCTGTACTTTTGATTGGAAAGGCAACACAAGTGATCCGGGTTATGCATCTGAGGATAAAGACGTTGTACCATTGCTGTGTGACTTATCGGAAACAAATCGAATAGGATGCACTTAAACGAGTTAATCTAAATAAATTGTCCCGTTTTTACTTAGAACGCATAATAAAACTAAACAAGAGTGCATATTTTGAAGTTAATCTATAAAATACAAAAAATTGACAATTGCCTAAATATTTGACAAAGTGCCCACAAATACTTAAAATCAGTAAGTTTTCTTATTGACAATTATATAAAGCGTGCTATAATTTATATAAAGGGAAATTATGTCTAAAGCTTAAAAGAATTTTAAGCTTTTTGCAAAAGCGGTTGACAAGATTATGAAAAGTGCGAAATTGAAGGCTGCGATATTTCTCCGTCAGACGGAAAGCGTATTTCAACACAAACCGCATTAAGAACGGCAACGGTAATGACTATGACGGTGTTCACGTGTTCAAGAGCTATGTTTATTCCGAAAGCCTCTTCCCGGTTCAGGCGAATTTAGGCGCTTCCTTCTATGCAAAAATCGGAAATGTCAACGCAAACAAAGATGTTGCGCTTGACCTTACAAATACAGATAACAATGAATAAAAACAATAAGTCAGACGTGCCTGAAAATATCTGGAAATCGACCTTTACAGTGAGAAGCAGTAACATACTTCCTTGCTTGTGCTTCTTCATATACAACAATTTTAACAGCATTGGCGTCAATCGGTGTTGACAACAGCTTAGCATACCGAAAAACAATTGCGGCGGTAAACTCAATCGAAAACTACACAGGAACAGCCGAACAAAACACTAAGATGCTTAACCTGCTTAAACAGGGCAAACTGATTAAGCCTTGTTTGCGGACTGATAATAGCGAATACTGTATAAGTATTTAATAGAATAAGGAGAGTGCAAGCTGTTTTGCAGCTTGCACACTCTTTGTGTTAAGTAAAAAGATTAGCTGACACAATGAAAGAAACGAGATTTTAGTGCAACATTGACGTAGGGACACGGCGTGCCGTGTCCACACAAAAATTGCGTTGCAATTTTTGTGAAGGGGACGTGTAGGAACCCGTCCCCTACGGAAAAGTTTGTTTTCTCTATAAATATAGTTTAATCGAAAAAGTATGATTGCCACTGCGGACAAGTCACGCCGTGTCCCAACGACTGTAATACAAACGTTTCCTGTACTACAATGTTAAGACTAAAAAAACGTACGTCATATGAACAATCGTAGGGAACAACCCCTGTGTTGTTCCTACATAAGTTAGATGAATGTCAGTTAGGAACGACACAGGGGTGTTCCCTACAAAAATAGAGGTCAGCATAAATATTTTTACAAATGCAAATATTTAGGTTTAACAGGGGACTACAGCTATAGGGGACGGCATCCTTGACGTCCCGAAAAGTTACCCATATATCAATTTATAATTCGGGCTACATTTTTTTCAAACAAACTGACTTTTCCACTCGAATTGCCCGCCGAGGCACTCGGCAAAATTCTCGTTTATCGTACAAAGCGAATATTGTTATTACATTTAGTTGTGCGTTAAATCAGAAAATAATATGGTGCTTGCTGACTTTTTGCTCAGCCGCCATTTTATATATAAATCAAAAACGATTACAAAAATCGGGTAAAAACTGCCTTGTTATCAATGTTCAGGCAGTCAAAAAACAAAGGAGGAATTCTTATGAAGAAATTGCTGTCACTAATTTTAAGCATAACAATGCTGACGTCAGTGGCACAGCTGTCGGCTTTTGCAGACATAACTGCACCTGTAGGCACGACAGAAGACAACCCCGTTTCGGCTGAAGCTTCGTTGCAGGACGAAACGGAGGACGTTGCAGAGGTTACGGAAGATGAACCTGTTTTACATTCAACCTTGGAGCAGGAATCCGCAAAGCTGATTGCTTTAACAGCAGAGGAAACAGGCTTTAAGCTCACGGATAATTCTGTCGAACAGGCTAATTCAAATTCTGACGTTCAGGCAAATACAACGGCTGAACAATCGGAAACCGAGCCTGTGACTTCACAAGCGACAGAGCCTGATAACACAACAAAACAGCCGGCAGGAGTAACAAAGGTAAACGGTAATATGCTGAAAGCTGCAACTTCAACAGACGATTATTACGGTCAGGATGTATTTGATGATACTTTAGCTCAGAATCCTGCGTTCGCTTACAGATTTGATAAAGACAGAAGTTGCATTATGCCTGGCATACAAAACACTTTAACTGCAACTTATGATGGTGGAGATACTCCTCGTGCGGAGGTTGATTGTAGCTTGATGATTCCACAAGCTATTTGCACAGCAGGTCGAGATGATGAATATCTTCTTGTAAGTGCATATTGCGGTCATCAACAATCGGAAGATCAAACTGCTGGATATTTGCATCAGAGTGTTGTTTATGTTTTAACTAACCCTGCAACCGGTTCACCGCAGTATTTAAATACGCTTGTAATAAATGCCAGAGTACATGTTGGTGGTATTGCTTATGATAAAAATACCGGATATCTTTGGTACGGTTACTCATATTCAGATTCTAAAACAACAAATAGTAGTTCACGAAACAAAGGTACCATTAGAGTCATAGATTTTGACAGCTATATAGAAGATATAAATGATAGTACTAATTTGCGAGTAACAACTACTAATCTTAACGGAAAAAATATAGGGTTATCCGGTACAAAAACAGATTTTATTATTGACATTCAACCCGACTGTATGACTTTCTATGATGGTCAACTTTGGGTAGGTGAGTTTATATATAATGAAAGTACTACCATAAAAGATACATATATTTATTCTTATAATCCAGCGGATTTAAGACCTTCCAACTTGAATAGTATAAATAACCATACCTCTTCAATAACTTTGAGTAATTGTAACAGACTTCAGGGTTTTGAATTTGTCAAACAGAGTAACGGACAAACTTGTTTGTTTGCCAGCCGTTCATATTCACGCAAAATTTCTAAAACTTACATTTCACAGATTGACGTGTATAAGGGTAGCGGTACAAGTTATACAAGAACTTCCACAATTCCTATGCCGTCAATGGTTGAGGGTGTGGAGTACACTAATGGAAGATTGTATACTATGTTTGAATCCTCGTCACAAAAATTTGCTAAAGGCTATAACGCTGACGGTACTCAGGATACAACTAATGTGTGTAAAGATGTATGTAATAGAATAGCTGCACTTGATATTACTGACGACCTAAACTATGACAGAGTATTGGATATTGGTGGTATATCGGGTATCGAAAATGTAATTCTTGACCAAAACTCATCTGTGACAGACACAACTAACAGCATTACCCTTTGCAGAAACGGTCAGTGGATTGATACCAATAACGGTAATCTTAAAAAGGATAGCGGCGATACATATGTTTTTGAGTCAAAAGTTCCGTCAGGTAAGAAATGGTTAGTAAGGGCAAATGGTAATCTCCAGTTAGTTAGCGATGTTTCTAGCTCTAATTCCAGCATAGCGCAAACTTTTAATCCCTCAGCTGCTTCCTGCAGTGGATTTTATATTGAAGATAATGCTACATTAGAGATTAAGAATGTTGCTTCTGATGAGTCTATTTTTGAACGCAAAGATTATTTGGATACAATTATTTCCGTTGAAAAAGGCGGAACACTAAAGATTTATAATAAAGAAACTAACGGCGACATTGTTTTTGACGGAAAGAATAAAGGTGTTAGTGACGCAGTAATCCGTACTGTTAGCTCTGGCTCTAACATATCAGTATGGGATATTGATAATGTTACATTCCGTAATATTTTAGATACAACCTCTACAGAAGTCTGTGGTGTTCATCCTTATGGTAAATTTTCTCAGTTGAAAATCACAAATTGTAATTTCCAAAATATTAAAGTATTAAAATGGACAGGAACAACAGGCCAAAATAGAGAAGACGCGGCAATTTTCTTCCCCAGATCGTACATTGGTGAAAATACATTGATTCAGAATTGTACATTTGATAATTCTGCTGTGACATCAGTCACAAACCCAGTTGATTTTGAAGCTATTCGTTTTCAGGGAACTGACGCTAATTTTACATTAGATAATGTGTCTTTCAATAATTATAAAACAGGTGGATATGGACCGGTTGGTTTTGTTAACTACAACAGAATTGTTGGAACTACCGCCTACGAACATGCTAGTTACTATGATAATACTTTCGGAGAAACCGGTAAAATCGGTAATCTTACACTTAATAAAGTAACAATGACTAATTGTAAAGGTACAAGTAATAGTTTAAAAGCAATAAAAGATATGAGTGGTTCTAATACAAATCACTACTATGCACCGCTTACCTTTAGTAAGAAGATTACAGGCACATTGACAATTAAGGATTCTAAATTCAGCAATTGCGAAGGCTACTGTGCAGGTGCTATTGCATTTGATCTTTCTGACAGCGGATATGCCGACATTAATAAGGTGTTAATAACCGGCACTACATTGGAAAAGGATAGTGACGGCAACGTAGTTTATGATACAGATACTGAGGGTAATCCAACTGCTCCGAATGCTGATTATATCCCTGCTTATTTCTATCAATGTCAGGGTAACAAAAACGGCGGCGCAATTGGTGTATACGGAAAGATTACAACATTCGACATAGATAAGGTTCTCATTGACGAATGTAAGTCTACCAACGGCTCGGCAATTATGCTTCAGCAGGCTTGTAACATTGGTACTATGTCTTTGACTAACTCTCTTGTTCAGAAATGTCTGTCACAAAACTACATTGGCACGGGATTTAATACAGATTCTAACTTCTCCGGTACTATCCGTACCCAGGGTGCAGCTACTTGCGGCTCATTCATCGTTGATAATTGCGATATTATTAATAACAAGGTGTGGAATGACGGCGGTGGAATTTACTGGAACATAATGTCAGATGATGCACATATGTATATGACGAATTCCACTATCAGCGGTAACTATGCAGCTCAGTCAGGCGGCGGCATATACTGTGAAGGAATAATGACTGTAAGAAATTCGGAGATCATTAATAACTCAGCCGGTAATGACGGCGGCGGTATCTGCCAGGGTGTTTATAGTAATTCAAATACAAAAGGTGACAATCCAATATATCCGACGGTTGATCTCACCAAGCGAACAACAAACCTTTCACTTGAAAGCGGAGTAAAAGTAGACAACAATTTTGCTAAAGGCTGCGGTGGCGGTGTTGCGTTTATTTTAAGAGAATCAGACAATATTACTGATGGTTCAACATTTACTCTTAAGCTCACTATGGCGGATTCAAACTCTGACGGCAGCACATTTACAACTCCGGCTCAAATTAACAACAATGTATCAGGCGAACTTGGCGGCGGCGTTTATTACGGAACAGGCTCCGAAGGAAGTACTCTGGATGTCGCAGCCGGTACAAAAGGCAATGCATACAATAAAACTGTTGATCTAATGAAAGGAACAATCAAAAATAACCAGGCTCGCCGTAAGGGCGGTGGAATATATGTTATGGGTAACAATACCACTGTTAATGTAACGAATATTGATGTTACTGAAAACAAAGCAGGTTATGACTCTTGTTCTGATAAATCATATATTACTTTTACAAATCCAGACGTTAGCGGTGTAACTACATACAGTATGTCATCATATACTCCGGACAGTAAATATGAAGGTACGGAGTATCAAGGCGGCGGTATAGCAATCAGAGGTGCAAAGTCCGGAATTATTGTTACAGGCGGTTCAGTGAGCAATAACAAATCTGCTGTCGGCGGAGGAATCGACGCCAGAAGCGGAGCTTATGTTACTGTAAACGGTGGTTCTGTTAGCAATAATACTGCAGGTATATTTTCTGATACAACATGTAATGCTTATAAAAACCAGAATGGCGGCGGTATTTATACCTTAGGCAGCGGTTCTGCTGTTAATGTTTCCGATGGTACGGTCAGCGGTAACAATTGTTATTACAGAGGCGGCGGCATTTACTCAGGAGAAGGTTCAACAATAACGATGACCGGCGGTAAAATTTCTGATAATACCTCAGATAATGACGGCGGCGGTATCGGCACATTAAAGGGTTCGGTAGAAGTTACAGGCGGTAATATCGAGAATAATATTGCCAAATCAGGTGGCGGCGGTGCAGTTATTGCATTGGGCGGTACAGTTACTGTAACAGGCGGACTTATCAGATATAATGAGGCGAATGGTAACAATACAGATACTGCTTACCATAAAACAGGTGGATTCGGCGGCATCGGCGGCGGTATCTGCATTTCGGGCAGAGATGGTAAGCAGGCAAGCTTCACTCTGAGCGGAGATAATATTGGAATTTACGGCAATAATGCAGAGTTTGCGGCTGATGACGTTTACGCAAGCGGAGATAATACACAACTTACTGTTCCTAAGGTTGACAAAATGAACCTGAAAGATTATAAAGGTATAGTTACAGGCTGGTTTGAGGACTACAACAATAATGATACCTCTTATAGCTCAGGCACAAACCTTTCAAGCGAACATACCGGAAGCCGTTACAATTCTGCTAAAGGTTCGGTTTATGCCGCTAAATATGAAATCACTGATGGTTCTGATTCAAGCGTTGACATGATTGATGGTTTTGTAAATGTGGCAAATAATTATGTTTGTATGACTCTTGGTACGCTTGCAAACGCACGTATAAGCAATAACGTATATACTGCGGACGGTAAGTCACTCAACGGCACGGACAATACAGAATTCAGTTACACTCTGACTTCAGACTCAACTTTGACGTCTGACGTTCTTACATATGAAATAGGCGGCTTTACAGTCACACCGACAAGTGAAGATATTAAAAATAATACATTTACCTTTACTCTAAAGGGCGGAGAAACAATTTCGTTCCCGAACCTGTCTGAAAATTTGGGACTGACTGTCACACAGACTACTAGAAGTGTTCCTGAACCTAATAAGCTGATAAAAACTGAATCCGGTTTTAATTCAGGAGATTTTGTTAAAGACCGATATGAGTATTCATTTACGACTGATCCGTCAAACGAGCAATCTCTTGTCTACAACAACTACATTGACAGATATATTACAGTTACTTTGAACTACTATAATAGAGCAGTTGTAAACGGCAGTCCTGCCACTATGGAATCGGATGCAACGAGCGTCGACATTCCTGTTAAGTTGGTAAGCAAGTATATATCTGACGGTAAGATTGATACTGCTCAGATTATTATTGATGCAGCCGTAGTTGCTGACAGCAAGTATAAATTTGATAACGTGATTGAGGGATACTGCGTATGGGGCTCTCAGAAAGAAGCTTCAACTACTGGTATAGCAAGTTATTATAATTTCCACACGGGTAAAAATTATGAATCATCTGTATACCATACCGACTGTTACGGAAAGTCATTGAACGAACCTAAAGATTCGGATAAGTGGGTAACGTATAACAATAATACTCTTGAAGAAAACGAAGCAGGTACACTTGATGACACATCGGATTTATCGACAATCAATGTATGGCTTTTCAACTATCCGAAAACGTACAATGTAACTTACTATTCTGCACCTGACAGTTTCAGCACAATCGCAGAAGGCGATACGTTTGTTTATACAGATGTTGAAAATGAAAGCTTTCTGTCGGGTATTTATTACAACCAGCGTCTGGGTTCTGAAGACGACGCTGAAGAAGGTTCAGCAATAGATACCTTAACCGGACACTTAACCGGATACAAACTTCCGAGTGTTTCGGGTAAAATAGTTACAACAGCGTCAGAAATCACTGTAAGCGGCACACCTTATTATTTCAAGGGCTGGGCTACTGATAAGGAAGGAAAGGTAATCGTTTCTACCGATATCAGATACCGCTACCGTGTGACGAATGATATTACACTCTATCCCGTTTACAGCAAATACAAAGCAAATGTAGGATTGACCGCAACTGCAATCAACCCTGACATATACATTGACTCAGATAACAATGCAAGAACACGCTTGAACACAATGCTTAACCCATACGGTTGCCCTGACTATGATACAAACATCAAAAAGGTTGCTATCGTTTATGTTACAGACGCCAACGGAAAACTTGTGACAAATAAAGCAGCAAAGGTTCAGGCGGCTGTTCAGAAGTCACTGGCTAAAAATGATAGTAAAAGCGAAAATAGCGGCGCTTCATTTGCTGATAAGCCGTTGACTGTTGACGGAGATATAGTAGAAGGAACCGAAACTACTGAAAAAGTAACAATTGGTAATGCAAATTACTTTGTTCACCTTGTCAGCAGTGACGACGTTACACTGACTTCCAAAAACCGTGTACAGTTCACAACAACCTTTAAGACCGACCAGCTTAAGAATAAAACCTTAGCTGCATTTGTTGCTATGAAGTACAATGAAGAATGGAAAGTCAGCGACAACTACATCAATTATATATTTGATGAAAACGGCGAAATGACAAGTAGCGCTAGTGTTGTTATATAAAGATTGGAGGGTGCAAAATGTTAAAGAAAGAATACGTAAGTCCTGAATTTGAAATTGAAAGAGTTTTAATAAACACATCTTTGTTAGTGACATCTACAATACCTGAGAATGAGGTGGAAATTGCAGGAGATGAGTTTGAAACTAATCCAGATTTAGAGTTGTAAAGAAAAATGCTTCCATATTGCATTTGAAATTTGTTCACCGGGGTAATCGAACACGCCGCCTATGGCACTGTGTCGATTACGCCGATGAAATCTCCAATCCAATCAAAAATAAATAATATCCAAGAAAAAAAGACTGCAAACCTATTAAATATAGGAATGCAGTCTTTTTTTAGGTTTTCCCGGAATGGGTAGTAACTAGCGTAACCGTCAAACGCATTACCCCTAAAAAACGCCCGACAGTCTATACTGCCGGGACTAATCAATATACACCGTCAAGGACTTCCTCACAAGCTCTTGTCATTATTCTTTTGAATTCAGCCAAATCCACATCATAATATTTATCCGTGCCTTGTTCTATCAGATAATAATAAATCATATCTGCCAATTCAGAATCCTCGGCAGTCCATAAAATTTTGTGTAAATAATAATCCTTCAAGCAATAAAAGAATACTGGATTG
>JBJEOX010000106.1:0-3229 GCA_051880935.1 Ruminococcus sp. | reverse complement strand
TCACCCATGTTACCGAATGCCATTGACTGTACGTTAACAGCAGTACCCCATGAATAAGGAATATCGTTGTCACGGCGATATACGTTAGCACGGGGGTTGTCCCATGAACGGAATACAGCCTTAACAGCGCCCATAAGCTGCTCTTTAGGATCATCGGGGAAGTCCTGACCGATTTTAGCCTTGTATTCAGCCTTGAACTGTGTAGCAAGTTCCTTAAGGTCGTCTGCTGTAAGCTCAACGTCGAATGTAACGCCTCTTTCAGCCTTCATCTTGTCGATAAGCTCTTCAAAGTACTTCTTACCAACTTCCATAACTACGTCGGAATACATCTGAATAAATCTTCTGTAGCAGTCCCAAGCCCAACGGGGGTTGCCTGATTTTTCAGCAATTACGTTAACAACTGTTTCGTTAAGACCGAGGTTGAGGATTGTATCCATCATACCGGGCATTGAAGCTCTTGCGCCTGAACGAACGGAAACGAGAAGGGGGTTTTCCTTATCGCCGAATTTCTTACCGGTGATTTCTTCCATCTTCTCAATGTACTCGTTAATCTGACCCTGAATTTCGTCGTTAATCTCTCTGCCGTCCTCATAATACTGAGTACAAGCCTCTGTTGTAATTGTGAAGCCCTGGGGAACGGGAAGTCCTAAACCTGTCATTTCTGCAAGGTTAGCACCCTTACCGCCGAGGAGCTCACGCATGTTAGCATTACCTTCTGTAAAAAGGTACACCCATTTGTTTGCCATTTTGGTAATCCTCCTATAATATGGTATATAGATATACGGCTGAGGCAAGGCGTAAAAAACCTGCCTACATGTATAAGCCTACAAGTTATTATATCAAAGTTTGGCGTAAATAGCTACATTTTTTTGAAATTTTTTCTTATAAAAAACGGTTTAAAATTTTATTAATATTGTATAAATCGTTTAAAATGTGCAGGAATATTGTTTTTTTGTAAAATTCACTTGAAATTTGTAATTTTTATGAGATAATATTAATATCTGTTGGTATGTTTGACGGATATACCGTTATACAATATATAATTCAGGCTTTATGCCGTATAATAATGAGGTACAAAATGGGTAATTGTGCAATTATTCTTGCCGGCGGCGAGGGCAAGAGAATGAAGTCCGACAAGCCTAAGACTCTTTCGGAGGTTCTCGGAAAGCCGATGCTTATGTGGGTTATTTCCGCACTCAGAAATGCCGGAATTGACGACATCTGCGTTGTAAAGGGCTTTAAGAAAGAATGTATTGAGGAGTTTCTTACTACTCTTGATTTTGAAGTTGAAAGCGTTTTTCAGGCTGAACGTCTGGGAACGGGTCACGCCGTTATGATGGCAAAGGATTTTCTTAAAAATCACAGCGGAAACGTTGTTATTTTAAACGGCGACGCTCCGTTTATGTCGAGCGACACCATCAAAAAGTCGCTTGCTCAGCACACAGACAGCGGTTGTGCCGCTACGGTAATTTCCGCAAAGGTTGACGACCCGACAGGCTACGGACGAATTATTCGTGACGAAAGTGGTCAGCTCAAAGCAATCGTTGAGCAGAAGGACGCTGATGAGGAAACACTCAAAATTAACGAGGTTAACTCGGGCGGATTCTGGTTTGACTGCGAGCTTCTTTTATCGGTGCTTGACAGAATCAAGTCCGACAACAAGGCAAAGGAATATTATCTCCCCGATGCAATAAAGCTTCTTCTTTCAGACGGCAGAAAGGTCGGCGCATACACAGCAGAATGCAGTGACACCGTACTCGGTGCAAACGACCCTGCTCAGCTTGAGGAGCTTAACGAAATTGCAAAAGCAAGAGGTTATTCCTGCTAAACAAGTTAATCATTCATTTATCATAAATAATCCGCAAATTATATGCAAAGGAGTTATTACAATGAATTTTCACGGTAAGGACATCAAAATTTTCACCGGCAGTTCAAATGTTGACGTAGCTCAGGGTATTGCAGGCTGTCTTGGTCTGCCGCTCGGCAAAAGCGACTGCACACAGTTCTCAGACGGCGAAATTGCTGTTTCGCTTCACGAGTCTGTTCGTGGCAGCGACTGCTTTATCGTTCAGTCAACATGCACACCCGTTAACGACAATCTTATGGAAATGCTCATTATGATTGACGCTATGAAGCGTGCTTCTGCTGCAAGAATTACTGCTGTTATGCCCTACTTCGGCTATGCAAGACAGGACAGAAAAGCTAAGGCAAGAGATCCGATTTCGGCAAAGCTTTGCGCTGACATCATCACAAGCGCAGGCGCTGACCGTGTGCTGACAATGGATTTGCACGCTAATCAGATTCAGGGCTTTTTCAACATTCCCGTTGACCACCTTCAGGGGGCAACTCTCCTTGCAAACCATATGAGAGAGAAAATCGGCGGCAACCCTGATGATTACATTGTAGTTTCTCCCGATCTCGGCTCTGTTACCCGTTCAAGAAACTTTGCCGCTAAAATCGGCACCGGTCTTGCAATTATTGACAAGCGCAGACCCAAGCCGAACGTTTGTGAGGTTATGAACATCATCGGCGACGCAAGAGGCAAAAAGGTTATCCTTGTTGACGATATGATTGATACAGCAGGCACACTCTGCAACGCCGCTAATGCAATTGTTGAAAAGGGCGGTGCAACTGAGGTTTACGCTTGCGCAACTCACGCAGTTCTTTCAGGTCCTGCAATTGAGAGAATCAAGAACAGCGCACTCAAAGAGGTTGTTCTTCTCGACACAATCCCCGTTCCGCAGGAAAAGATGATTGACAAGTTCACAATTCTTCCCGTAGCTCCCACATTTGCCGAGGCTATTGCAAGAATTTACAACGACAAGCCGTTTACTGCCGCATTCGGTTGATAATTTCAAATCATTCGGCTGATTTCGACTTAAATTTCCGTTATTACGGAATACAATAATATTAAATAAAACAAGCGGGTTGGAAAATACCCGCTTATTTTAGTTCGAGGACACAGGAGTAAAAATATGTTCGGAAAAAATAAAATTTCAGGCTCAATTGAATACCTCGTTGTCGGGCTGGGAAATCCCGACAAAAAATATGAAAACACACGTCACAACACAGGCTGGCTTGCGCTTGATTACATAGCCGACAAGTACAACTGCAAGGTTAACAAAATCAAGTACAAAAGCTTTGTCGGCGACTGCACAATCGGCGGTGCAAGAGTTATGCTTATGAAACCGACAACATATATGAACAACAGCGGTCAGGCGGTTGTTGA